>NZ_JBHSQJ010000185.1:0-12925 GCF_042658505.1 Streptacidiphilus monticola
CGACTCAGTCGAGATCGTCGCACCGGCCCAGGGCGTCGGGCTGGTCCTGTTCCACCCTGCGGAGCATCTGCCCCAGCGCTCCCGCCAGTTGGGCTCGCTGCTCCGCGTCCGCGTCCTGGAGGAGCGACTCCTCGAACACCGCCGCCATCCGCATCGACTCGAGCCACTTCTCCCTGCCGAGCTCCGTGAGCCCGATGTTCACCCGCACCCGGTTCTTCTCGTCCCGGGTCCGCGTCACCAGCCCCGCCGCCTCCATCCGGTCCACCCGGTGGGTCATCGCGGCGGGCGTCAGCCCGATGCGCTTCGCGAGGTCGCTCGGTCCGAGCCGGTACGGGCTCCCGGCGACGATCAGCGCCTTCAGCACCTCCCAGTCCGCCTGGCTGATGCCCAGGTCGGTGAGGTGCCGTCCGTAGGCCACCGACATCCGGCGGGCCAGCCGGGAGAGCGTGGAGACGATGGTCTCCACCTGCGGGTCCACGTCCGGGAACTCACGCCGGTAGACGGCCACCTGCTCGCTGATCGCCAGCTCTTCGCTCATGCGCCCAGTATCCCACAGGTTTGCCATCTATAGAGTTTAGATGTTAAAACTGAACATCGAAAGGATGCACCAGTTAAGACCACAGGAGGGGGTGCGACATGACGGGAGTGATGACCGGGGCCCTGCGCCGTGTCCAGATCGGCAACGCCCTGAGCGCTTTCGGCAGCGGGTTCACGCTGCCGTACATGTTCGTGTACGTGGACGAGGTCCGTCGGCTCGGTTCGATGACGGCCTGGCTGGTGTTCACCCTCTTCGCCCTCTCCGCCCTCGCCGTGCTGCCGTTCACCGGCCGGGCGGTGGACCGCTTCGGCCCGCGTCCGGTGCTGGTCGGCGGTTCGGTCACGGCCGCCGTCGGCGCGCTGGGGTTCGGGCTGGCGACGACGACCCCGCTGGTCCTGCTGGGCTCCTTCGTCTTCGGCGCGGGGGTGACCACGGTCCAGCCCGCCCTGGCCACGATGATCGTCCGGTGCACCACCAAGGCCCGCCGGGCGCACGCCTTCGCGGTGCAGTTCACGCTGATCAACCTGGGCATGGGTATCGGCGCCCTGATCGGTGGTCAGATCGTGGACACCGCCCGCCCGGTGACCCTTGAGCTGCTGTTCGCCATCGAGGCGGCCATGTTCCTGGTGCTCGCCGCGATCACCGGCACGGTCCGGGTCCCGGCGCTGCGCGACAGCGCGGACGCCGCGGCCGAGCGGTCCCGTTCGGACTTCCGCACCCTGCTCCAGGACAAGGGCATGGTCCGGCTGTCCGTCCTGGCAGCGCTGATCTTCTTCGCCTGCTACGGCCAGTTCGAGTCCGGCGTCGCCGCCTACGCGACCGGCACGGTCGGCATCTCGCCGTCCGCGCTCGGCTTCGGACTGGGCGTCAACACCTTCGCCATCGTGCTGCTGCAGATGGTCGTGGTCCGGATCACCGCCCGGTACCGCCGCACCACGGCGGTCATCGCCACGGGCGCGGTCTGGCTCGGCGCCTGGGCGGCGGCCGGGGTGGCCGGTCTGTTCCACGGCAGCAGCGGTGCCGCGGTGGGCGCGATGATGACGACGTACGCCCTCTTCGGCGTCGGCGAGGCGCTGCTCGCGCCGACGCTGGGCCCGATCGTCGCGGACCTGGCCCCGGCGCACCTGCTGGGCACCTACAACGCCGCCTTCGCGCTGGTGAAGCAGACCGCCATCGCGATCGGCCCGGCCGTCGGCGTGCTGCTGGTCGGCTCCGGACTGTCGCCGCTCTACCTGCTGGTGATGGCGGCGAGCACGGTGCTGATCGCGGTGCTGGCAGTGCGCCTGCGCGCGGTGCTGACGCCGCTTCAGGACAACGCGCCGGAGACGGTGCGCCCGAGCCTGGTCGTGGCGGAGCGGGTGCCCGTCCACGCGGCCTGAGCGCCCCGGCGTGAACTCTGGGCGGTATCTCGGTGAACAGCTGACAGATCCGGGCCCGTTGTCTACAGGCTTGTAGTACTTTCGGGCCCGGTTCTGTCAACTCCCGTGTAGCCGAAGGCCGCTGATGTCCGTCCTGACCTATCCAGAAGCGATCGGCGTCGGCCTGCTCCAGGGCGTCACCGAGCTGTTCCCGGTGTCCAGCCTTGGCCACAGCATCCTGATCCCGGCCCTGATCGGCGGCCACTGGAAGACGGACCTGGACATGTCCGCCGCCGACTCGCCCTATCTCTCGGTGCTGGTGGCCCTGCACTTCGCGACCGCCCTGGCCCTGGTCGTCTACTTCTGGCGGGACTGGGTCCGGGTGTTCCAGGGCTTCTTCAGCTCGGTCCGGGAGCGCCGGATCGAGACCGTCAACCAGCGGCTGGCCTGGCTCCTGATCGTGGCCACGGTGCCGGTGTGCATCGCCGGCGTGGCGCTCGACAAGGTCTTCCGCGAGCACCTGGGCAAGCCCGTCCCGGCGGCGCTCTTCCTCACCCTGAACGGCCTGGTGCTGTGGATCGCGGAGCGCCTGCGCCGCGGCGGCACCGGCCGAAGGCGGGCCGGGGACGAGCTGCCTGGCGCCTACGAGGAGGACGTCCACCCGGACATCCTCTCCGACCGACGCATCGTCAAGCTCCGCTGGGGGCAGGCCGTCATGATCGGTGCCGCGCAGATCCTCGCGCTGCTGCCGGGCATCAGCCGCTCGGGCGTGACCATGAGCGCGGGCATCTTCAAGGGCCTGCGCCACGAGGACGCCGCCCGCTTCGCCTTCCTGCTGGCCACCCCGGTGATCGGCGGCGCGGCCGTGCTCAAGCTCCCCGAACTGGCGGGCCCGCAGGGCCACGGCATCCTCGGCCAGGTGGCCGCGGGGTCGGTGTGCGCGTTCGTCGCGGGCTACGTCGCGGTGCGCTTCCTGACGAAGTACTTCGAGACGAAGACGATGACCCCGTTCGCGATCTACTGCACCGTCGCGGGGCTCGGCAGCCTGGCGTATCTGTCGCTCTCCTAGCCGCACTTGGGGCGAAAGCGGACAGGGCGGACACAGCTTCGGTCGGAACCCAACAGCCCCCGGGGAAGTGCTTGGAATCACGCGCCTTTACGATTACCGTTCCATAACGCAGTCGCCTAATCCCGCGAGGGAACCGGGGAACCACGTACCTGGGGTGCATCGGCCGTAACGGCCGTAGGAGACCTTCCGATCCTCTCCGAACCCGTCAGCTAACCCGGTCGGCGCGAGGAACGGAAGGGAGCGCGCCTGTCATGGCGTCATATCAGGCCACCGAGGCCCCCGTTGAGGCCCTGGTGCCCCGTCAGCGCGGCTCCGCCGCGCTCGGCCTGGCGGCGATGGCGGTCGGTGCGACCACGGGCGTGATCGGCCTGGCCGACCCGGCTACCGCCGCGGAGCGCGCCCCGGTCCCCGCGACCGTCCCCGACGCCCACGCCCCCGTCAGCGCGCAGGACCTCGCGGACGCGGGCTCGGCCCTGCTGGACCGGCTGCGCACGCAGACCACCGCCCCGGACGCCGACTCGGCGCGGGTCGCGGCCGCCCAGGCCGCCACGGCGAAGGCGCGGTCCCGCGCCCAGGCCGAGGCGGCGGAGGCACAGGCCGCGGCGCTCGGCCAACTCACCGCCCCGCTGGCCGGCTTGCCGCTTCCCGCGCCGCAGGCGGCGGGCTACTGGTCCCATCTGCACACGGGCGTCGACCTGCCGGCCCCGGCGGGCAGCCTGGTGCAGTCGGTGGGCTCCGGCACGATCGTCTCGGCGGGCTGGGCGGGCTCCTACGGCTACCGCGTCATCGAGCGGCTGGGGGACGGGACGGAGGTCTGGTACTGCCATCTGTCCGCCATCGCGGTGGGCGCGGGCCAGACGGTCCCGGCCGGCCAAGTGCTCGGCCGCGTCGGCGCGGTGACCCCCGCGTCGGGCCCGCAGCTGCACCTGGAGATCCGTCCCGACGGCGCGGACCCCGTCGAGCCTCTCTCCTGGCTCTCCGCCCACGGCGCACTGTAGGGCCCCTTCAGGGGCGCGGGGAACTGCGCGAGCAACACACCACTCGGGGAGGTCCGACCCGTACAGGGGGACGGACCTCCCCGGGTGGTGGGTCGGCCGCGCAGTTCCTCGCGCCCCTAGCGGGGCCTGCGGCCCCTAGCGGGGCCTGCGGTCGGCGAGAGCCCAACTCGCCGTGGCGACAACGCCGGTGACCGTGAGCACGGAGGGCCACGCGCCGAGCTTCTTCGCGAGGGGGTGGGAGCCCGCGAACGCGGCGACGTACAGGCCGGACAGCCCCGCCGCCGTCGCGGGGCCGGCCGCGCGGGTCCACTGGGTGGCCGCCGCCGCGCCCGCGGCCAGCAGCGCGACGCCGCCCAGCTCGCGCCGCGCCGTCGCGCGGGCGATGCCGTAGCCGCCCACCAGTCCGGCCGCGGCGAGCAGTCCTCCGGGAACCCTGGCCATCGCGTCGTCATCCCTCTCAGTTGGTACGGGTGTTGTGCAGGTGCAGGCCGATGTACCCGATGTACACCTTGCCCGTCCCCGAGCAGTCGTCGTGGTAGTGCAGCCGGGGGGCCGTGCCCCCGCCGCCTATCCGCAGGTGGGCGCCCATGAAGACACGGCCGGAGGGGTCCACCTCCGGTGGCACCGGCAGCAGGCGCTCCCGCTTCCACTTGTTGTTGGTACTGACCGTACGCGACTCCCCGCGGATCACCTTGCGCGGGGGGAACGCGTGGCAGTCCGGGGGCGTGTTCTCGCACCAGCTGCGGAAGTCGCCGCCCGAGGTCCCGGTCGCCGCGGCCTCGGCGTAGTCCTGCAGGGCCAGCAGGGCGTCCCAGGCCATCCGCACCCAGGTGGGGTGGTCGGTCTGCTCGTCCAGCTCCTTGGTGAGCCGGGGGTCGCCGGTGAAGACCAGGCCGGGGAACTCCTCCGCCTCCAGCCGGTCCACCAGCTCGGCGAAGCTCGTGGGATCGTCGCCGTGCGGACGCCGGGGGGCCAGGCCGGTGAGCGACCGCAGCTGGGAGCGGGCCGCGCGCAGCTCGCTGTACTGCTCGTCGTACTCGGCCGCGAGCTGCGACTCGCGCTCCTCCGCGGCCCGCAGCCAGCGGCGGACCTCCTGCAACTCCTCGGCACGGGCGCGCTGTTCGTGCGCCTCCTCCTCATCGCGGTCCACCAGGAGGCCGCCCGGCTGGACGTCGTCCGCCTCGGGCAGCCCGCTGGGCTTGAGCGGGGGCAGGCCCACCAGCGCGTCCGGCAGCGGCGTCTGCACCGCCAGCCGCCGCGGCAGCCAGGCCAGCAGGCCCGAGGCGCGGCGCAGGTTGTCCTCGATCGTCGCCCGGGACATCACCCGGTGCCGGGGTGCCTCGGGGGCCCAGGCCGGGTCCAGGCCGGGCAGGTAGGTGCGGATCGCGCCGCCGTAGACGCGGTGGTGCTCCAGCGCGCCGTTGAAAGCCCGCTCGGCGCCGGGGGAGAGGGCGTAGAGCACGGCCAGCCCGGTGCAGCCGCGGGTGACCGGGTCGACCACCTGGTCCAGCCAGTCCTCGAAGTCGGTGTGCAGTGGTGTGGAGGCGACGACCACCGGCAGCCGGCGGTCCGGGTCGCACAGCTCGTCCAGGATCGCGTCCACGTCGCCCCGCTCGATCACCGTGGGCAGCGCGTGCACGCGGGCCGCCTCGGGCTGCGGCCCCTCGACCGCCGCCAGCACGTCCAGCAGGCCACGGGCCAGCGCCGGGACAGGGGCCTTCGCGGGGGTCTCACCCCGTACCGGCAGCTGCTCGGAGTCGAGCTGGACCCAGGTCTTCCCGTCCCGCTTGCCGGTGCTGACGGTCAGTGAGGTCTGCCAGATGCCCTGGACGGTGAACTCGCGCAGCCGCCAGCGGGCCAGCCGCCCCTGGACGGCCCGGCCCCGGACCACGTGGTCGAGGACGGCCTGCGGACCCACCAGGTCCCGTCCGTTGCCGCCACTGGGAGCGTCATAGTGCAGGGCCTTGAGCCACTGTCTGACCTGCTGCTCCGCGAGCGCGACCGTCTCCTGGTGCCCATGCCCACTGGTCACGGCCATGCGATAGATGCCATCGGTCACTGGCGCAGCCTCCTGACGCTGTGTCGGCGTCGCCGCACGTCACTGTGCGGTTAGGAAGGACAACGCGCCACCGGTGTCCGTTGGTTCCGGTACGGCGTAACTCAGCTCTCGGAATTTGTCGGTGGCTGGTCAGCGGCCTGGGCCGGTTCGCTCGTCGGCGCCTCCGCCGGGGATTCCGCTTCCGCCGGTACCGCGGGCTGCTGCGGGGGAACGGCGGGCCGGTATCCCGCGCCCGGGTAGGGCTGCACCGGGTAGCCCGGCGGGCGGAACGGCTGCGGATACGGGTGCCCGTACGGCTGCGGGTAGGGACGGCCGTACGGTTGCTGCGGCTGCTGCATGTGCGGCCACTGCGCCCCGGCCACCGGGCCCGCCTGCTGCGGCAGCCGCGCGGGGTGTCCCGGGGCCGGGGCCGGTCCCCAGGCGAAGCCGGGCGCGACCGGCGGGTGGGTCCGGTACCACTCCTGCGCGCCGACCCGTTCCAGCACCGGCGTCACCTGCTGCCGCCGCTGCCACAGGTGGTGCAGCAACTCCTGCTCCCGCTCGGTGAAGTCCGGCGTGGGCACGCCCCGAGCCGCCCGCTCGCGCAGGAAGGCCAGCGAGGTCGCGAAGGACTGGTACTCGCGCATCGCCCGGTCCCCGGCCGAGCCCTGGGTGAACTGCGCCAGCGCCCGCGCCTGCCGCCGGGTCCGCATCGACGAGAGCACCAGCGGCACCGGCTGTGCCAGCCAGCCCGCCGTGACGTAGACCGGCAGTTGACGCGCGATCACCTTCAGTTCGCTGCCGCGGGACCAGACCACCAGCCACACGGTGAGCGCGAACAGCGGCACCATGAACAGGAAGTACACACCGATGAAGCCGAAGGCCCCGAGCACCGGGGCGCTGTTCCAGGTGCCGTGCAGCAGCATCGCGAAGACCCAGCCGGCGATCGGCGCGCAGATCCGCTGCCACCGCACCCGGGTCAGCGCGGCGATGCCGAAGCCGATGCCGGTCATCGTGGTGAACAACGGGTGTGCGAACGGCGACATCACCTCGCGCAGCAGGAAGGTGACGACGGTCTCGGTCAGCCCGAGGCCCTCCTCGTTGCCGTCCAGCACGGAGCGGCCGATGTAGAGGATGTTCTCGGTGAAGGCGAAGCCCGTCGCGGTGAAGCCGGCGTAGACCGCGCCGTCCACGATGCCGGTCAGGTCCCGGCGCCGGAACAGGAAGATCAGCAGGATCGCCGCACCCTTGGCCGACTCCTCCACCAGCGGCGCGACCAGGCTGGCGCCCATGGTCTCCCCACCGCCGATCTGATGGCTGATCAGCAGCGAGGTGGCCCAGGTGTTCGCCAGGATCGCGACCAGCGTCGCGGCGGAGGCGCCCCAGGCGAAGCAGAACAGCAGGTTGCGCCAGGGCTTGGGCTCGACGCGGTCCAACCAGTAGAACGCGCCCAGCACCAGCGGCACCGGCAGCACGGCCAGGCACAGGCCCACGGTGAACCCCGCGGTCCCCGTCTGCTTGTGCACCATGGCCATGATCGCCACCGCGCACAGCGCGAGCACGATGACGATGGCCGTCAGCCGCAGCGCCTTGTTCTCCAGCAGATTGCGCGGCGCCTTGTAGCGGAACCGCGCGGGCAGCGCGAACGCCGGCTCAGCCGTCCCCGGTTCGGCCTGCGGCACCTGCGGCAGGGGGCTTGGCATCTCGTTGACCGCCGAGGGCTCCGGCTGCGCGCTGCTCACCCCATGACCTTAGCGGGCGCAGGTGAGCCGGGGTAGGGGAAGCCCGACGGGCCGTCAGGACCGCTTCCGGAAGAGGAGGTCGTGCACGATGTGTCCCTTGGCGATGCCCTGCCGCTCGAACTTCGTGAAGGGCCGCCACTCCGGACGCGGTGCCCACCCGTCGCCCTCCGGGTGGAGGTTCTCCAGCTGCGGCAGACCGGAGAGCACCTCGAGCATCTGCTCCGCGTACGGCTCCCAGTCGGTGGCCAGGTGCACGACGGCGCCGGGCCGCAGCCGGGACAGGGCCAGCTCCATGAACTCCGGCTGCACCAGCCGCCGCTTGTGGTGCCGCGCCTTGGGCCACGGGTCGGGGAAGTAGATCCGCAGGCCGGCGAGCGACTCCGGCTTGAGCTGGTCCCGCAGGAGCACGACGGCGTCGCCCTCGGCCAGGCGGATGTTGCGCAGCCCGTCCGACTCGATCCGGCGCAGCACGTTGCCGTGGCCGGGGGTGTGCACGTCCACGGCGAGGATGCAGGTCTCCGGGTCGGCCGCGGCCATCGACGCGGTCGCGTCGCCCATGCCGAAGCCGATCTCCAGGACGACGGCGGGATCGGGACGCCCGAACAGCTCGTCGAGGTCGATCACGTGACTCCCGTCCACGCGGAAGCCCCAGTCCGCCCAGGAGCGGGCGAGGGCGTCGTGCTGCGCGGTGGACATCCGCCCCTTGCGCGGGTGGAAGCTGCGGATGCGACGCTCGGTGTGCAGGTGTGCGGGAGTACTCACAATCCCGCAAGTCTACGGGGACGCGCAGTTGGACCCGGGGGGCGGGGAATCCGCCCTCCCTCAGCCTTCGGCCGGGGTGCCCCCACGGCGGGAGGGGCCCCAGCAGGAGCAGCACACCACTCGGGAGGTCCGTCCCCCTCTGCGGGTCGAACCTCCGGGGGTGGTGGGCTCGTCGCGCCCACGCGGCGGAGCCGCCTATGTCTGCAGCCCCGCGCCCCTGTGGGGTGACCTACCGGGCCTTGAGGGCTTCCAGGGCTCGGTGGGCGATTTCGCGGCCGATCGGGAGGGAGGCCGTCGCTGCGGGGCTCGGGGCGTTGAGGACGTGGATCGCGCGGGGCCCCGCCGCGAAGGCGAAGTCGTCGAGCAGGGTGCCGTCCCGGCCCACCGCCTGGGCGCGGACGCCCGCCGGGGCGGGGAGGAGGTCACCGTCCCGCACCGCGGGCAGCAGCCTGCGGACGCTGCGGGCGAACGCCCGCCTGCTGAGGCTCCGCCGCAGTTCCCCCACCTCCGACTGCCAGTGGCGCGACGCGAGCTTCCACGTCCCCGGCCAGGCCGCCGTCTCCACCAGGTCCCGGGCGCGCACCGCGCTCCAGCGGTAACCCTCGCGGGCGGCGGCGGGGACGGCGTTCGGGCCGACGTGCACCTCGCCACGCAGGTCCTTGGTCAGATGGACGCCGAGGAACGGGAACGCCGGGTCCGGCACCGGGTACACCAGGCCCTGGACCAAGTCCCGTGCCGCGGGCGCAAGTTCGTAGTACTCGCCGCGGAACGGCACGATGCGCACGCCTGGCTCGTCGCCCGCCAGCCGCGCCACCCGGTCGCTGTGCAGGCCGGCGCAGTTGACCAGCAGCCTCGCCCGGACCTCCCCGAGCCGGGTGGTGACCGTCACCCCGGCGCCGTCCCGACGCACCGCCAGGACCTCGTTGCCGGTGCGGATCTGAGCACCCGACAGGTCCGCGTACCGGCGCGCCACCGCGCCGTAGTCGGTGATGCCCGTCGTGCCCACGTGCAGGCCGGCGACGCCGGTGACGTGGGGCTCGAACTCGGCGATCCCGGCGGGACCCAGCTCGCGCAGCGGGATGCCGTGCTCGCGGCCGCGCTGCGCCAGGGCGTGCAGCCGGGGGAGCTCCTCCTTGTCGGTGGCGACCACCAGCTTGCCGGTGACCTGGCAGGGCAGGTCCTGCTCGCGGCAGAACTCCGCCATCTCGCGCGCGCCGGCGACCGCGTACCGCGCCTTGAGGGAGCCGGGCCGGTAGTACAGCCCGCTGTGGATCACCCCACTGTTGTGCCCGGTCTGGTGCGCGCCGAGGACGAGTTCCTTCTCCAGCACCACGACGTCCACGGACGGCTCGGCGCGGCCGATCGCAAAGGCGGCGCTCAGGCCGACGATCCCGCCCCCGATCACCACCACATCACAGTCAAAGACCACGCCGTCATCCAACCATGCGGAACCGCCAACTCAGGCCCTGCTCAGGCGGATGCGGCGAGCGTCACCCGGGCGCGGGCCAGGAAGTCCTCGGCCAGCCGCTCGCCCCGGTAGGGGTCGAGCCGGCGCAGCATCTCCGTCAGGTAGTCGCGGGTGCGCTGGGAGGAGATCCGGCCGGCCACCTCCAGCGCGCGGTTGCCCGCGTCCACCGCCGCCTCCAGTTCGCCGGACTCCAGCTCCGCCATCGCGGAGACGATCAGCCGCAGCCCGTGCGAGCGCACGTACTCCTCCGTCGGCCGGGCCAGCGCCCGCGCGGTGAACTCGCGGACCTTGGCGACGTGGCCCAGGTCCCGGAACGCCTCGGCGGCGTCCGCCGCCAGCCGCTCCTGGGAGTGGAAGTCGATCCAGTCCGGATCGCCGTCTCCGGGCCGCGACCGCTCCAGCCAGGACTCGGCCGCGGCCAGCGCGGCCGAGCAGGCCGCCGCGTCCCCGGCCCGGGCGTGCGCGCGGGCCTCGACGCCGTGGAAGAAGCTCATCGTCCGGGCCGTGGCCAGGCCGCGGTTGCGTTCGATCGCGGCCTGGGCGAGGTCCACGCCCTCGCCGGCCGCACCCCGGTAGGTGGCCTGCAGGCTCATCGACGCCAGGACGTACCCGCCCAGCGGCACGTCCGCCGCCGCCCGGGCCAGCCGCAGCGCCTGGATGTAGTACCGCTGGGCGGCCTCGTGCTGGCCGGTGTCGAAGGCCATCCACCCGGCGAGCCGGGTGAGTTCGGCCGTCGCGCCGAACAGCGCCCGGCCCACGTCGTCGCTGTACGAGCCGAGCAGCAGCGGCGCGGCGTCCCGGCGCAGGCACTCCGGCACCATGGACGAACGCCAGTCCCCGCCGCCGTAGCGCGAGTCCCAGCGCCGCGCCTCCTCGGCGGCCTGCCGCAGCTTGGCGGCGTCGGCGTGGCCCACCCGGTAGCCGCGGCCCTCGGCCTCGGCGGCCCGAGCGCCCGAGGCAGCGCCGGCCAGCCGCTCGGCCTCGCGGGCGACGGTGCCGTCCACCGGCGTTATCAGCCAGCGCGCGAGGGGAGTTGAGTAGGCGGCCACCGAGAAGGTGCCCTGCAGACTGTCCCACCACCCGCTGGCGCCGGGCCGACGGGCCGGCCGGCCCAGGTCCAGCTTCAGCAACTCCGTTGCGCCGGCGACCGCTTCGGGCACCTCGCGGGGGAAGGCCAGGCCGATCTCGGGGGTCGGGTCGCTGCTGCCGAGACCGATCTCGTCCAGCGGGACGGTCCGCCCGAGCTTGCCGCCGATCGCGGTGGCGATGAGGTGCGGGACCGGGCCCTGGGGGACCATGCCCTTGGTGACCCAGCGGGCGACCGACGTCTTGTCGTAACGGAACGTCAGACCACGTTGCGCGCCGAGGTCGTTGACCCTGCGGGCGAGGCCCGCGTTGCTGATCCCGGCCAGGGCGAGCAGGGCGCCGAGCTTCTCGTTCGGGCCGCGCGCCGTTCCTGTGGCCATGCCCCGTCCACCCCCCTTCGTCGCCTGGGTACACCCAGAGTAGTTCCCTGCCTGCCCTCGGTTAAGGGGAATCGGTCCGGTTGGCGAGATCCGTCGTCAGGGTGGCGGGGCATGTGCCCCTGGCGTGTGGCCCGGTGCGCCCCGCCGTGCGCCTGCCGGCCTGCGGCGCAGGCGTGTTGGATCGTGGCTGTGGGTCGGCCTGCCGTCGAGGACCCGGCGGGTCGGGGGACGCCGCCGCCGTCAATCCCCGCGCGGCGGCGGACCGGTCCGGGGGGTGTGCGGACACCCCCCGGACCGCAGCGCGCCCCCGTCGGGGGCGCGGCGAACTGCGCGACCGACCCACCACGGAAGGAGGTTCGACCCTGATGGCAGGCCGGACCTCCCGGGGTGGTGGGGCCACCCCCGGCCGAAGGCTGGACGAGGCTGGGGGAGGGTGGGGGATCCTCGCGCCCGTGACGGGGCCGTGCAACTCCCTGTCGCACATCAACGTCCCCTGGCACGATGGCTGATGACGTGCTGTCGGCTGTCCGCGCCGGAGGCGATATGCGGTGGGTGGTGGGCTGGAACGGCGCCGACGAGGCGCTCGTCCCGCCGGGGCTGCGCCCCGTCGCGGGACGCGTCCTGTGGGGCGGCCCGCACCCCCTCTGGCTCGTGGGCGACTGGCGTTCCGACGAGGTCCGCACTGTCACGGTCCATCGCCGCCGGCCCCGTCATCCCGCTTCCGCCGACACGGTCCGGGCCGGACTCCCGCCCTGGGAGCCCGAGGAGGACGACCAGGCGACCGCCCGGCTCGCCGTCCTCGGACGCTGCGGCGCCGCCGACAGCGAGCTGCGCACCGCCCTGCTCGCGGCGAGCGGCGGCGCCCTGCGTCATCTCACGCTGTGGCCCGGCAGCTACACCGTGGTCCTGCAGCAGGGCAGCCGTACCAGCATCCTCGGCGACCTCGCCGGGCTGCAGCAGGTGTTCCACACGCCCTGGGCCGGGGGTACCGCGTACGCCACCGCCGCCCTGCCCCTCGCCGACCTGGTCGGCGCCCCCGTGGACCCGCTGTACCTGGCCGCCCGGCTCGCGGTGCCCGAAAGTCCGGAAGGCACAGGGGAGTTCGGCCCCTTCGCGGGCGTCCGCCGGGTGCCGCCCGGCCATGCGCTGACGGTGCGCGCGGGCGTCCCCGACACCACCGGATACGAGCCGCCGACGCCGCAGAGCGCCTCCGCGCCCACCGAGGCGGCTGCCACCGCGGAGGTGACCCGGGCGCTGCTCGCGGCGCTCCGCCTGCGCGTCCGCGCCGCCGCCGAGAGCGAGGCGGCCCCCGTCGCCATGCCTTCGGCCGCGGGCGAGTCCGACTCGACCACCCACGGCTTCGGCACGTCGGACGACTTGCTCGGCCTGTCCGACGACGCGGCGGTCCGACGTCCCGTCAGCGTCGACCTGTCCGGCGGCAGCGCCTCCACCACGCTCGCGCTGCTGGCTGCGCGGATCCCGGTCA
>NZ_JBHSQJ010000186.1:0-509 GCF_042658505.1 Streptacidiphilus monticola
TGTCGGCGTACGCGTTTTCGTGCTCAGCCCCGTACGGGTGAACGTGCTCAGTTGTTGAGTCGTCCGAGACGGCGGTTCGGGAGCCTGATGTTGTCCCCGGTGGGTTCGGCGGAGGGCAGCGACCATGGTGTTGGATCCGCAGCGCTGGTTGGAACTTCGACGATTTCGCTCCCTGTACGAGTCCGGGACGATGAGTATCTCGGCGATCGCCCGGGAGACCGGTCTGAACAGACGGACGGTCGCCAAGTACCTGGGCGGGCAGGCCCCGGTCGCCCCGCCGGTGGCGGGGCCGCGTAGTGGGCGCCGTCCTCAGCTGGTGGACGCGGTGGCGCCGGTCATCGACGCCTGGCTGCGGGCCGAGATCCTGATCAAGGGCTCGGTGGTGCACGAGCGCTTGGTGAAGGAGTACGGCTTCACTGGCAACTACCAGCGCGTCAAGCTCTACCTGCAGGAAGCCCGTCCGCGGGTGGCCGCGGAACTGGGCATCGGCCCGGACGAGCTCGCGGGCC
>NZ_JBHSQJ010000187.1:0-520 GCF_042658505.1 Streptacidiphilus monticola
CTTTTTTCTCTTCCATTGACTCTCCTGGTCACATAATAAGGAATAGCGGCATGCTCAGTACTGAAGATATAAAAGCCTGCCGGTCCGCTGGCAGTTTCTGGAAAGCAGGTGAGTACTGAGCGGCCATCTGAACCAGTTCGGACGAGTTAATCAGGAACCTGTCTGTATGCAGAGAGATATCCGCAAGAACAGCCAGCACCATAACATGATGCTCCTGGGGTAAATTCTCTTCATTCAGAATGTCTATAAATTTCTCAATCGTGATATATTGATTCATCTTTGCTTTTCCTTGCATTTATAACTTTCTCCAGGACTGAGAAAAACAAATAACATACAGACATGGCAAACCCAGCCATAAGAATAAAGACCACACTTTCGACATAATCACTTCCCGACGTCCCTTTGACTGCATCCCAGGAGAAATAAATCACCGGAGAAATAATGATTATTGTTAGCGTTAATCTCAGGACAAAATCAATAACAGGCTTTTTGTGAAAACTCATTTTCATGATTATCGGTC
>NZ_JBHSQJ010000188.1:0-523 GCF_042658505.1 Streptacidiphilus monticola
CCAGGAGGTTGGCTTAGAAGCAGCCATCATTTAAAGAAAGCGTAATAGCTCACTGGTCGAGTCGGCCTGCGCGGAAGATGTAACGGGGCTAAACCATGCACCGAAGCTGCGGCAGCGACACTATGTGTTGTTGGGTAGGGGAGCGTTCTGTAAGCCTGCGAAGGTGTGCTGTGAGGCATGCTGGAGGTATCAGAAGTGCGAATGCTGACATAAGTAACGATAAAGCGGGTGAAAAGCCCGCTCGCCGGAAGACCAAGGGTTCCTGTCCAACGTTAATCGGGGCAGGGTGAGTCGACCCCTAAGGCGAGGCCGAAAGGCGTAGTCGATGGGAAACAGGTTAATATTCCTGTACTTGGTGTTACTGCGAAGGGGGGACGGAGAAGGCTATGTTAGCCGGGCGACGGTTGTCCCGGTTTAAGCATGTAGGCTGGTTGTCCAGGCAAATCCGGATAATCAAGGCTGAGGTGTGATGACGAGGCACTACGGTGCTGAAGTAACAAATGCCCTGCTTCCAGGAAAAGCC
>NZ_JBHSQJ010000189.1:0-525 GCF_042658505.1 Streptacidiphilus monticola
CCCGGCAGGACTCGAACCTGCGACCAAGTGCTTAGAAGGGTTCCGATCAACGTCCCCCTGGGCTGGGCTTGCATGGCGGGTGACGCAACTTCGTCACTGTTTCATCGCCTGCAGCCACCCAGGTTCACCGCTATCGTCTCAGCTGAACATCGGGCGGGCTTGCAACCCTACGCTATTCGAGAAGCAGCCTGGCGCTTCGCGCAGCGCCATCGGCAAGAGTGATAATGTCCGGCCGCTCAGCAATGAGAACCTTTAGCAACCGGACGGCAACGTCCAGGGCCTCGTGGCACATTGGGATCTCCTTTTGGTCGATCATTCCGCTCCCATGAACCACCTTGCTGCGAAGGCTGTAAATCTTTCCAAGCCTCGCCTTCAATGCAAGGCGTGATTCCACGGAACCTTCGAGCAGCTTTGCAATACACATAGTAACGCGAAACGTGGGTTCACCATCCTTAGTTCCAAATAGACTCTCCCATGCGATCACGGAATCAATCAGTACATCTGATGGCTCGCGCCTTTCGGCGA
>NZ_JBHSQJ010000190.1:0-531 GCF_042658505.1 Streptacidiphilus monticola
ACAGGCCGTCGTCTCCAGCCTGAAGACCGTGCCCGCGCCGGTCGAGAGCGAAGTGCGGCTGCTGGTGGCGCGGTTGGGCGCCGGGTGGCCGCCCACCCAGGCCTACCGGGCGTTCGCCGACGATTTGAACGACGCGACCGCGGACATGGTCGTCGCCCTGATGCTGCTGCACGCCACCGACCGCGGCGCAGGCCTGGGCCGGGCCCTCACGGATCTGGCGCGGTCGGTGTCCGAGGAGGTGCTGATGCGGCGCAAGGTCGAGGCCGACCGGGCCAAACCTCGGGCCAACGCCCGCTGGATCACCGCGTTCTGCCTCATCGTGTTCGGGCTGTCGTTCTTCTCCGGCTCGTATGCGGCGCCGTATCACACCTGGTACGGGCAGCTGGTCATGGCCGCCTTCGCGGCAGGCTTCATCGCCCTGCTGGTGTGGATGCGGCGCATGGCCAACCTCACCCCCACCCCCAGATTCCTCTCGGCCGCGGACCGCACCGGCGCCCCAGCCCCAGCCCCAGCCCGAGCCCCGGCCCAGGC
>NZ_JBHSQJ010000191.1:0-533 GCF_042658505.1 Streptacidiphilus monticola
CCAGGTGCAGGCGCAGGCCCCAGAAGTACCGGGAGTGGCTGGCGCAGTAGCCGTACTGGGCCCAGCCGGCCAGGTCGGAGCGCTGGGCGGTCTCCCGGGAGCGTCCGCACTCGATCGGGGTGGAGTCGACCACCCACACGTCGTCGGTCCACAGCGTGGTGTCGGTGGCCAGCACCCGGATGACGTGCTGGACCAGGCCGGCGGACTTGCGCAGGCGCTTGTTCCATCCTGGCTGCTGGGGCAGGTAGGGGAACAGGTGGCGCAGGTGGGCGCGGGCGTGGCGCAGCCAGCGGGCCTCGGAGACGAACCCGAGTAGGGCCTGCATCACCGCCAGGGTCACCAGTTCCGCGTCGCTCAGCCGTGGGGCGATGCCCACAGCTGGACGCGGCGGCGCCAGATGCGGGGAAGCCTTCAGCAGATCGTCGGTCTTCACGTACAGTGCAGTCGCGAGGGAGTCCAATTCAGTCTTCACACACCGAACTTGGACTCCCTCGCGTCATGCCCGCAGGGATCCCTTGGAATCGATCATCTAG
>NZ_JBHSQJ010000192.1:0-541 GCF_042658505.1 Streptacidiphilus monticola
ACGGCCGCTGGTCGCCGCACGGCCGCTGGTCGCCGCGCGGCCGCTGGTCGCTGCGTGCGTGGCGGGCCGGGCGTGTGCCGCTCCAGTGCAGTCGGTGGGCCTTCACCTGTGTGCTTCCCCCTCGTCCGTCTCTTGCGTGTCCATCCCGGGGCTACGCGAGCTGACGTGAGGTCAGCCGATGGCGTTGCCCTTGGCGGTGACCTTGGCGATGAGGATGCCGACGATGACGGCGGCGACGACGACGAGGGCGCCGACGAGGATGGCCATCTCGATGGACAGGGCCCCGCGGTCGGTGTCCTCGTCGGCGAGGCGGGCCCGGAGGCCGGCGATGCGGGCTCGGGCGATCGTGGCGAGCAACGTAAGCATGCTGAGCGGTCTCCCTGGTGATGGTTGGTCAGGTTCGGCGGGGGTCGTCGGGGACGGGGGTTAGGCGGCGATGACGTGGAGCATGGCGGGGACGGCGATGTAGCAGGTCATGAGGATGACCAGCGCGGCGACGGGAACGACCATCTTTTCGGAGGCCTCGTTGGCCTGGGCCTGC
>NZ_JBHSQJ010000193.1:0-545 GCF_042658505.1 Streptacidiphilus monticola
ATGGAACAGCGCGTGGTCGCAGACCAGTTGGTCGGCCAGGTCGCCGGACGCCTTTCGCCGTGTCAGTTCCCGCATCAGCCGCAGGTGTTCGGCCCGTTGGGTGTCCAGGATCTGCGTGGCGCTGCGGTGGGTGAGCAGCGCCAGGACGACCTTGGTGTAGAGCGTGGACTGCAGGTACGGCTCGGGCTTCTCGGGCTGTGCGAGCCAGGCGCTGACGTCGGTGACGCCCGCGTCGGTGATGGCGTAGCGCTTGCGGTCCGGCCCCTCACCGGCTTCCACGCCCTCGACCTCCACCAGGCCGTTCTTCAGCAGCCGGGCCATGGTCGAGTAGACCTGCCCGTAGTGCAGCGGCCGGTCGTGGCCGAACTTCTCGTCGAAGGCCCGCTTCAGGTCGTAGCCGTGCCTGGGCCCGGCCTCGAGCAGGCCGAGCAGTGTGTGCCCGATCGTCATGGCGACGACTATACACACCATGTATACACCGCGTGCATAGTCGGCAGGACCAACGCCCCGGGGAGGCGTCGTCGCAGGTCGGGCCCTTCCGGTCA
>NZ_JBHSQJ010000194.1:0-566 GCF_042658505.1 Streptacidiphilus monticola
CCCCCGCAAGGTCCGCGACCTGGCCTCCCTGTCATTCGTCGAGGCCAAGGCCAACGCGGCCCTGCTGGGCCCGCCGGGGGTGGGCAAGACCCATATCGCCGTCGCCCTGGCGGTTGCGGCCTGCCGGGCCGGCTTCTCGGTCTACTTCACCACCCTGGACGACATGGTCCGCAACCTGCGAGCCGCGGACGAGATCGGCCGCCTGGGCCGGAAGCTCATGCACTATCTGCGGCCCCACGTCCTGGTAGTCGATGAGGTCGGCTATCAGCCCCTCGAACGGGCCGAAGCGAACCTGGTCTTCCAAGTAGTCTCCAAGCGCTACGAGAAGGGCTCCATCATCCTGACCTCGAACAAGACCTTCGGAGAATGGGGGCAGGTGTTCGGGGATGAGGTCCTGGCCACCGCGATCCTGGACCGGCTCCTCCATCACTGCCAGGTCGTGGCGATCAACGGCCCCAGTTACCGCCTCAAGAACCGGCTCACCGCGATCGAGGGTTCCACCGACGTCGCCTGAGCTGAGCACGAATCAGCGTACGCACCTGAGCACTTCACCGAGTACCCCGACA
>NZ_JBHSQJ010000195.1:0-567 GCF_042658505.1 Streptacidiphilus monticola
CAGTGCGCGCTCGATGTCGGCGCGCATCTCGTCCGCCGACTGGTAGCGGTAGTCGCGCTCCTTGGCCAGGGCCTTGAGCACGATGGCGTCGTACTCGGGCCGGACCTCGGGGTCGTAGACGGACGGGGGCTGGGGCTCCTCGCGGACGTGCTGGTAGGCCACGGCCACCGGGGAGTCGCCGACGAAGGGCGGGCGCAGGGTGAGCAGCTCGTAGAGCAGGCAGCCGGTGGAGTACAGGTCGGAGCGGGCGTCGACCTGCTCGCCCTTGGCCTGCTCGGGGGAGAGGTACTGCGCGGTGCCGATGACGGCGGCGGTCTGGGTCATCGTCATGCCCTGGTCGCCCATCGCGCGGGCGATGCCGAAGTCCATGACCTTGACCTGGCCGGTGCGGGTGAGCATCACGTTGGCGGGCTTGATGTCCCGGTGCACGATGCCGTTGCGGTGGGAGTACTCCAGCGCCTGCAGGATGCCGATGGTCATCTCCATCGCCCGCTCCGGCAGCAGCCGTCGCCCTGAGTGCAGCAGCTCGCGCAGGGTGGAGCCCTCGACGTACTCCATCACGATGTA
>NZ_JBHSQJ010000196.1:0-569 GCF_042658505.1 Streptacidiphilus monticola
CCAGCGGCTCCACCGGAAGCGACGGCATTCCCAACGAGACAGCAGTCACTGCACACTCCTCTGCGACGACAGTGCACGGCCGACGGTCCGCAGGGACCGCCGTGCCCGCACCCCGTTCACCAGGGTGTGCGGGCGCAGAAGTTCGAATTCAGGGGTGTCGACGACGACGCGGACCGCCGCCGTGGGCAGCCCGGCGGGCACCGCCCGCAGCGCCGCGGCGCTCTCCATGTCCACGCCGGCGACGCCGAGCCGGCGCAGCGACTCGCGTTCGGCACCGCGGACGACGTGGTCCGCCGACCAGAGCACCCCGGTGTGCACGGACAGCCCGAACCCGCGCAGCAGCTCCGCGAGCCGCTCCGCCTGCGGGAACACGGCCGCCGTTCCCACGGTATCGCGCACCTCCGTCGCAACGAGGACGTCCGCGGGACGTATTCCCGATCTGACGGAGGCACAGAAGCCCGTGTACACAAGCGCGCTGGGCGCGGGCTCCGGTTGCGCCAGCGCACGCCCCACCCCGGCGCGGGCCCGCTGCGGGCCCATGCCGGTGCGCAGCAGCCGGGCCTGCGGCC
>NZ_JBHSQJ010000197.1:0-577 GCF_042658505.1 Streptacidiphilus monticola
ACCTCGCCGACGAGGGGCCAGCCGTCCTGCCAGGTGACGGGGGCGAGGAAGGTTTCGCGTCCGAGGATGTGCCAGCCGGGGGTGCCGCCCTGGGGGCGGACGCCGAGCAGGACCATCCACCAGCTTCCGTCGGGGGCTTGGACGAGGTCGGCGTGGCCGGTGTTCTGGATGGGTTTGCGGGTGCTGCGGTGGGTGAGGATGGGGTTCCAGGGGCAGGGTTCGAAGGGTCCGCTGGGGGAGGGGCCGCGGGCGATGGAGACGCCGTGGCCGCGTTCGGTGCCGCCCTCGGCGATCATCAGGTACCAGTGGTCGCCGATGCGGTAGAGGTGGGGTGCTTCGGGGGCGAGGGCGCCGGGGGTGCCGGACCAGACGGGGGAGGCTTCGGTGAGGGTCTCGCCGGTGTGGGGGTTGATGCGGTACTGGCTGACGCCGGCGACGGTGCACCAGCAGGTGCCGTCCTCGTCCCAGGCGAGGTCGGGGTCGATGCCGTGGACGTCGGGGAGGTAGGTGGGCTCGGACCAGGGGCCGGCGGGGTCGGTGGCGGTGACGATCAGGTTGCCGTCGTGGGAGACGTTGG
>NZ_JBHSQJ010000198.1:0-591 GCF_042658505.1 Streptacidiphilus monticola
GCCAGCGCCGCCACCACGATCACGTCGAACTCCACCGGCACCAACAACGGGTACTTCTACTCGTTCTGGGAGCAGTCCAGCGGGGCCACGATGACCCTGGGCTCCGGCAGCGAGTACAGCCTGACCTGGAACTCGGGAGCGCAGAACGTCGTCGCCGGCACCGGCTGGAACCCGGGCACGAGCAACACCGTGTCCTACTCCGGCTCCTGGAACTGCAACGGCAACTGCTACCTGTCGCTGTACGGCTGGACCACCAACCCGCTGGTCGAGTACTACATCGTCGACAACTACGGCAGCTACAACCCCAGTACCGGTGCCACCAAGCTCGGCTCGGTCTCCAGCGACGGCTCGGTCTACGACCTGTACGAGACCACCCGCACCAACCAGCCGTCCATCCAGGGCACCGCGACGTTCAACCAGTACTGGGCGATCCGCGAGTCGAAGCGCACCGGCGGCACCATCACCGTGTCGAACATCTTCAACGCGTGGAAGAACATCGGCCTGAACCTCGGCACCCCGAACTACGAGATCCTGGCCACCGAGGGCTACCAGAGCAGCGGCAGCTCCGACATCACGGTGACCTCCGGCGGC
>NZ_JBHSQJ010000199.1:0-610 GCF_042658505.1 Streptacidiphilus monticola
CAACTGGCCGCCCTGGCCGTGGGCAACCTGCGCTACAAACAGGACAAGCTCCGCACCGCACTGGTCGGCCAGTTCACCGACCACCACGGCTACCTGCTGACCGTGCTACTGACCATGGTCGACACCCTCACCGCCGAAATCGACCGCCTCACCACCCGGATCGAACAGCACCTGGCCGACACCGACCCACCCACCGCACCACCCGCCACCGGCAGACCCGGACTGCTCGACCTGGTCGACCGCATCGACGAGATCCCCGGCGTCGGCCCACGCGCCGCCCAGATCATCCTCGCCGAGATCGGCCCCGACATGACCGTCTTCCCCACCGCCGGCCACCTGGCCTCCTGGGCGAAGCTGTCCCCCCGCACCCTCCAGTCCGGGCAGGTCACCGCCACCGGCCGCACCGGCAAGGGCAACCCCTGGCTCCGGGCCGCCCTCGGCGAAGCCGCCGCATCCGCCGCCCGCACCGACACCTTCCTCGGCACCCGCTACAAACGCCTGGTCAAACGCCGCGGCCACCAACGCGCCCTGGTCGCCGTCGCCCGCTCCATCCTCGTCATCATCTGGCACCTCGCCAACGACCCCACCGCCCGCTACCGCGACCTCGGAC
>NZ_JBHSQJ010000200.1:0-640 GCF_042658505.1 Streptacidiphilus monticola
TCCTCGCTGCACCGCACCAACCAGGCGAACCGCAAGGCCGACCAGCTCAACAAGGAACTGGCGGCGGCCGGTTACCCGACCTTCCCGCAGGGTGACATCGCCCGTACCCTCGGCACGTCCGGCGGTCCGGTGTGCACCGACCCGGACAGTGCGCTGAAGAAGGCACAGTGGCTGGCCGAGCAGGCCAACGGCGCGGCCGGCCCCGGCATTCGCCCGGTCATCGCCGACCGGCAGGTGCTGGACGCCGGGGCGCTGGTGATCAAGGTCTACTGCCCCGACCGGCTGCAGGACTACCAGGACCAGATCGACGACCTCAAGACGGGGGACACCGTCCGATGAGCAGTGGCACCGAGACCGGCGTGCAGGACCAACTCACCCGGCGCATCGCCGGGTTGATGGACCGCGCCAAGCAGGACCTGACCGAGCTGGTGGCCATCCCCTCGGTGGCCGACCCGCGCCAGTACCCGCCCGAGGAGTGCCGCCGCGCCGCCGAGTGGGTCGCCCACGCCTTCGCCGAGGCGGGGCTGCAGGACGTCCACCTCGCGCAGACCCCCGACGGCAGCCACGCCGTCCTCGGCCACCGGCCGCCCCCGCCGGGCGCGCCCACGGTGCTGCTCTACTGCCACTACGACGTGCAGCC
>NZ_JBHSQJ010000201.1:0-652 GCF_042658505.1 Streptacidiphilus monticola
TCCACCCCCAGATCATCCAGATCCCACGACTCCACCGGCTTCTTCTTCGCCGCCATGATCCCCTTGAACGACGGATACCGCGCCTCACCCGACTGATCCGTCACCGACACCAGCGCCGGCAACACCGCCTCCAACTGCTCCGACGCCACATCCCCGTCCCGGCGACCCGACACCACCCCCCCGGACACCGACAACTCCGACACCAACGTCACCGCCGGCACCCCCAACCGCTCCGCCACCAACGCCGGCACCACACCCATCGTGCCGTCCGTCGACGCCATCCCCGCCACCACCAGATCGAAGCCGGCCTTCTCCACCGCCCGCGCCAGCACCAACGACGTCCCCATCACATCCGACCCATGGATGTCCTCGTCGCTCACATGCACAGCCTTGTCCGCACCCATCGACAACGCCTTGCGCAACGCATCCCGCGCATCGTCCGGACCCACCGTCACCACCGTCACCTCGGCATCACCCGACGCCTCGGCCACCCGCAACGCCTGCTCCACCGCGTACTCGTCCAACTCCGACAACAGACCGTCCACACCCTCACGGTCCGTCGTACCGTCCTCCGCGAACCGGCGATCCCCGGTCGCATCCGGCACGTACTTCACCAAGACAACGATCCTCAAGCTCACGACCCGTCTCCTGT
>NZ_JBHSQJ010000202.1:0-657 GCF_042658505.1 Streptacidiphilus monticola
AAGACCGCCATCCCCGGCAGCGCGGCGGACACCGACACCCAGCTGAAGGCGAAGCTGGACCCGAGCCTGCAGGCGCTGAACCACGCCGCGGCGGAGGACAAGGACGCGCTGGTCGTCAACAAGCAGACGGCGGACAAGCTCCACCTGACCAAGGACTCCTCCATCAGCGACCTCGCCACCCAGGCGAAGACGCTGGTCATCGGCGCGAGCCCGGAGTTCCAGACCCGGCAGCAGGGCCTGCTCGGCCTCAAGTCCGTCTACCACCTGGACTTCAAGTCCTTCAAGGCGCTGGACGCCGGCGGTTCGCTCTCCGAGGCCGCGCTGAAGAACAACAGCGTGCAGGTGGCCGACATCTTCACCACGGACTCGCTGATCGGCAGCGAGGGCTGGATCGCGCTCAAGGACCCGAGCAACCTGTTCGGCTTCCAGAACGTGATCCCGGTCGGCAGCAAGAAGCTGTCCTCCACGGCGGTGGACGCGCTCAACGCGGTCAGCGCCAAGCTGGACACCGAGACCCTGATGACCCTCGACGGCCAGGTGGGCAAGGGCGGCGACCCCCTCACCGTCGCCCAGACCTGGCTCAAGTCCCAGGGCCTCGCCTGACGTTCCCCCAGGGCCCCGTCGGGGGCCCTTCAGGGGCCCTCCAGGGGCGCGAGG
>NZ_JBHSQJ010000203.1:0-681 GCF_042658505.1 Streptacidiphilus monticola
TGTGGTCGTCGACGGCGCTGTGGATGAAGCTGTAGCCGATCTTCGGAGTGCCGCTCGGGCTGCGTTCGGCGGTGGTGGCATGCCGGTTGGCCTCGCCGGCCTGGCGGCTGTGGACCTTGTGGCCGCCGCCGTCGGGGATGTTGCCGAGCTTTTTGATGTCGACGTGGACGAGCTCGCCGGGCCGGTCGCGTTCGTAGCGGCGGATGACCTGTCCGGTGGGCCGGTCTAGGTGGGCCAAGCGGCCCAGGCCGTGGCGGGCAAGGACGCGGTGCACGGTGGAGGGGGCCAGTCCCAGGATGGGGCCGATGCGGGCCGGGCCGAGCTTGCGGCCCTTGCGAAGCTCGCACACCCGGGCCTCGATGGCCGCCGGCGTGCGGTGCGGGGTGGTATGCGGACGGGAGGGCCGGTCGTGAAGGCCCGGCTCCCCTTCCTCACGCCAGCGGCGAACCCACTTGTGGGCGGTGGCGCGGGAGATGCCCATCTCGGCGGCCACGTGCGCCACGGGACGCCCCGATCGGACACGCTCGACAAGGAGCCGCCTGCCGTGAACGGTCAGCCGGGCATTACGGTGGGACACGAAGACCTCCGTGCGGTGCAGTCCTAGACAGCTCCACTGCATCGGAGGTCTTCGTTTTGATCAAGTCCCGGACTGTCAACAACGCTCGTGGTCAATACAGCTAG
>NZ_JBHSQJ010000204.1:0-724 GCF_042658505.1 Streptacidiphilus monticola
CCCGGGACTGTCTTGAATTTCGTGGGTTTGGCCTGGTGTGGCCTGTTTGGCATGGACCGGGGTCCGTGCCGGGAAGGATCACGATGGGCACCACGAACGAGTCCGGCCCCCACGAGAACGCGCACCAGGTGCGGATGGGGGCGGAGTTGGCACGAGCGGCCGAGCAGAACCGGGACCTGGCCGAAAGCCTGATCGAGCGCGCCCGGCGGGACGGGCTCCAACTGGTCGGCGAGAACGGCCTGTTGACCAGGCTGGTGAAGCTGGTCCTGGAAGGCGCTCTGGAGGCCGAGATGGCCGAGCACCTGGGCTACGAGAAGGGCGACCCCGCGGGCGCGGGGTCCGGGAACCATCGCAACGGAACCAGCCGCAAGACCGTGCTCTCGCAGGTCGGCCCGGTCACCCTCGACATCCCGCGCGACCGCGCCGGGTCCTTCACCCCGCAGATCGTGCCCAAGCACACCCGACGCGTGGAGGGCTTCTCCGAGACCATCGTGTCCCTCTACGCAAAGGGCCTGACCACCGGCGAGATCCAGGCCCACCTCGCCGAGGTCTACGACGTCGAGGTCTCCCGCGACCTGGTCTCCCGCGCTACCGCCCAGGTCGCCCAGGACCTGGCCGCCTGGCGCACCCGCCCCCTCGACCGCGTCTACGCAGTCCTGCTGATCGACTGCATCTACATCAAGATCCGCGACGGCGCGGTCGCGAACAAGCCCGTCTACGTCGC
>NZ_JBHSQJ010000205.1:0-747 GCF_042658505.1 Streptacidiphilus monticola
CCGCGACGGCGCGGTCGCGAACAAGCCCGTCTACGTCGCGGTCGGCATCAACCTCGACGGCGACCGCGACGTCCTGGGCATGTGGGTCGGCACCGGCGGCGAGGGCGCCAAGCAGTGGATGACCTGGCTGACCGAACTGCGCAACCGCGGCGTCGCCGACGTCCTGATCGCCTGCTGCGACGGCCTGAAGGGGCTACCGGAGTCGATCAACGACGTGTGGCCGCAGACCGACGTGCAGCTGTGCGTGGTCCACCTGGTCCGCACCAGCCTGCGGTACTCGGCCAAGCAGCACTGGGCCGCGATCGCCCGACAACTGCGCGAGGTCTACACGGCGAAGACCGCCGACGAGGCCGAGCAGCGGTTCGCCCGCTTCGAGGAGGAATGGGGCGAGCGCTACCCGGCCGTGATCGACACCTGGCGCCGCAACTGGGAACACGTCATCGTGTTCATGCGCTTCCCCGCCCCGATCCGCCGCGTCGTCTACACGACCAACATGATCGAGTCCCTCAACTCCCGCTTCCGCCAAGCCACCCGTCGCCGCGGACACTTCCCCGACGACGACGCCGCTCTCAAGGTCCTCTACCTCGTGATCCGCAACCCGATCAAGAACCGGGCCAACGTCACCGGGAAGACCCCGGCCTGGAAGCAGGCCATCAACAGCCTCGCCGGCTACTACGGCGACCGCGTCACCGACCACTGACCACAATCCCCGACATCAGGCCACCCACAAAGATCCGGACACTCCCG
>NZ_JBHSQJ010000206.1:0-757 GCF_042658505.1 Streptacidiphilus monticola
ACCCGTACGGGGCTGAGCACGAAAACGCGTACGCCGACACCTCCCACGGGGCGATGCCACCGAGTTCGCTGCGCTGCAGGGCGTCGCGGATGCGTTCGAACACCCAGCCGTCGCCGACGGCGGCCGCCCGCTTCAAAGCCTCGGTGGGGCCGGCGTCGGCCGCGCGTTCCAGGGAGACGAGTTCGAGGTAGGACGCCACCGCGACGCGGAACTCGATCCGCGCTTCCTTGGCGCGGCCGCGGACGTTGAGGTCCGGCACGAACCAGAACACCCCCGCGGCCACCAGGGCCGCGAACCCGGGGATCGCGAACGGCACCTGGACGCCCGCGAGCGCGAGCAGCGCGACCGCGATCGTGGGCAGCGCGAGCCCGTAGAGCGCGAGGGCGACCTTGCGGCCGACGAACCGCGCCGGACTCTCGCGCAGGATGTCCAGCTCCCGGCGCGGGATCCGCAGCGCCTGCTCACCGAACTGCGCCAGGGCCTTGGCGCCGATCCGGTCCAGCACCGACACCCCGGCCGCCGTCTCGTGGCGGGGGGCGATGGTGGCGAGGCGGCCGGCGTCCATGCGGGCCAGGACGTCGGCGACGTCGGGGCGGCCGCGGGACAGGCCGGCCACCGCCATCACCACTCCGGCGCCGACCGCGCCTCCGGCCAGCAGCACCGGAACCACGCCGATCACCGGATACTCCCTTCACTCACCGATGAGGCCGCGGCCTGGGCCTGGGCCGGGGCTCGGGCTGGGGCTGGGGCTGGGGCG
>NZ_JBHSQJ010000207.1:0-813 GCF_042658505.1 Streptacidiphilus monticola
AGGGTCTCCTGCTTGAGCTCCTTGGCGCGGGTGGCGGCGGCGACCTCGTCGGCCGACAGGCCCAGCGCGCGGGCCGCGCGCCTGCGCCGCGTGGCGTTCCCGTCGGTGAGCAGGGAGAGCTGCGCGACGGCTTCGACCTTGTCGGTCTCGGTCATGGCGGCGCGGTGCTCGTTCTCGATCAGGGACAGCAGCACTGCTTCGACGTCGTCGCTGTCCTTGATCTCGTGCACGATGGCGGGCACCAGCCGCACCGGCTCGTCCTTCTCCTGGGCGGCCTTGGCGGCGGCCTGCGCGGCGAGCATGCGGCGCTGGCCCATGAACACGCCGTAGGTGCCGTCCGGGAGCAGCCGCACCCCGATCGGGATCTGCACGCCCAGCTCGGCGACGGAGGCGAGCAGGTCGGCGGTGGGCTGCACGTTCTTCTTGCGGACGTTGGCCGGGTCGCGCACGAGCTGGTTCGGGTGGAGGTCCACGAGGCGGCCGATACCCGATGCGCGGGTCTCCTCGCTCGCCGTGGCGGTGGTCGGCTCCTCGGGCGCAGCCGTCACGGGCGCGGGAGTGGTGTCGGCGTCGGCCTTGGTGCGGGTCTTGGTGCTGGCCACAGGGGGCCTCCTTCGGATGCTGAGTTCGGGCGGTGCCGAGGGGCCAACCTCGACTGATTCGATAATAGAGGAACAGAACTTGAGGGCCAACCGTTTTTCCGGGCAACACGGTGGCTCTTGACCTGGCCTTTTGTCTGCTCAGGCGGTCGGGTCTGCCGCGCCCATCGAGGGCTCGCCGTTGGAGCGGAGGAAGGCGTGTGCGGCGGCGACA
>NZ_JBHSQJ010000208.1:0-815 GCF_042658505.1 Streptacidiphilus monticola
ATAGGAGTCGTCCGTATCCCTTTCCGGGACGTCTCGCGGCCGTGAAAATCGGTGTGGGGCTGTCCGCCAACACCGTTCGATGCTTGGGTCGTTGAGCCCGCATAGGAGTCTGGCGAGGGAGCCGCCCGAGGGGCCGCACACTGTC
This sequence comes from Streptacidiphilus monticola, assembly GCF_042658505.1. Lineage (NCBI taxonomy): Bacteria > Bacillati > Actinomycetota > Actinomycetes > Kitasatosporales > Streptomycetaceae > Streptacidiphilus > Streptacidiphilus monticola. The sequence goes on from NZ_JBHSQJ010000208.1 coordinate 146, forward strand.
GCTTCGAGCACGCCGTTCAGCATCTCCGTTTCCCCTCCGGCTCCCCGGACAGTCCCGCCCTAACCACACCCGAGGGGAGGACGACATGCCGGACACCCACGAAGACCAGAGCGACGGAACCGTCGCCCGGGTCGCGGCGATCGACATCGCCAAGGCCACGGCGGTGATCTGCACCCGTGTCCCGCACGACCGCGTCGACGGCCGACGCGTGCAACAGGTCTGGTCGGTCGCCTCCACCACCAACGCGATCCTGGACCTCGGCGACCACCTGCTGTGCCAGGGCATCGAGCGCGTGGTCATGGAGGCGACCGGCAGCTACTGGAAACCGTTCTTCTACCTGCTCGAGGCCCGTGGCCTGGAGTGCTGGCTGGTGAACGCCCGCGAGGTCAAGAACGTCCCGGGCCGGCCCAAGACCGACAAGCTCGACGCGGTCTGGCTCGCCAAGCTTGCCGAACGCGGCATGGTCCGGGCCTCGTTCGTCCCGCCGAAGCCGGTGCGGCACCTGCGCGACCTCACCCGCACCCGCACCACCTTCACCCAGGACCGCACCCGCCTGAAGCACCGCACCGAGAAGCTCCTCGAAGACGCCCAGATCAAACTGTCCACCGTGGTCTCGGACCTGTTCGGCGTCTCCGGCCGGGCCATGATGGACGCCCTAGCCGCAGGCCAG
>NZ_JBHSQJ010000209.1:0-815 GCF_042658505.1 Streptacidiphilus monticola
CGACGATGGTGCGGGAGAACACGTCCAGGACGAACGCGACGTAGACCCAGCCGGTCCAGGTCCGCACGTAGGTCATGTCCGCCACCCACAGCTGATCCGGGCGCTCGGCGGTGAAACGGCGGTCCACAAGGTCGGGCGGCCTGGGGGCGGCCGGCTCCGGGACGGTGGTGCGGCGGCGCCGGCCGCGGATGACGCCCTCGATGCCCAACTCGCCCATCAGCCGCTCCACGGTGCAACGGGCCACGTCATGGCCGCGGCGCCGCAGCGCGCGGGTGATCCGCCTGGCTCCGTAGGTGCCCGCTGACTCGGCGTGGACCTGGGCGATGAGCGGCAGCAGTTCCTCCTCGCGCCGCCGCCGGGCCGACTTCGGTCGCGTCTTGCGGGCGAAGTACGTCGACGGTGAAAGGCCCAGCACCCGGCACACGGGATCGACCCCGAAGCCCTCGCGCAGGTGGTCGATCACCTGCTCGGCCTCGTCCGGGGACGGTCGATCTCCTGAGCAAAAAACACGCTGGCGGCTTTCAGGATCTCGTTGGCCCGCCTCAACTCGGCGTTTTCTCGGCGTAGTTGCCTGAGCTCGTCGCGCTCGTTGGTGGTCAGCCGGTCGTCGCGTTCCCCGGCGTCCGCCTCGGCCTGGCGGATCCAGTTCCGCAGGGCCTCCTTGTGGATGCCCAGGTCCCGCGCGACATGCGCGATGGGGCGGCCGGTGGAGCGGACCTCGCGGATCGCGCGCTCCCGCAGCTCGTCGGGGTACTTCCGTGGTGCTGGCACAGCTCGTGGATCTCCTTACGCCAGGATCATAAGCCTGGCTTCAG
>NZ_JBHSQJ010000210.1:0-823 GCF_042658505.1 Streptacidiphilus monticola
TCTGGCCAGCTTGTTTGCCAGAGCACAGGTGACGACAAAGTTGCTTTTCCGACACAACAACTCCCTGACCCAGTCGGCCAACTTGCCAGACTGGTGTTCCAGTTTTTGTATGAATACCCTGGCACACTGAACCAACAAAGTTCGGATCTTTTTGTTGCCCCGCTTGCTAATCCCTAACAATGTCGTCCGACCTCCCGTGCTGTACTGTCGGGGTACCAGCCCTGTTGCCGCCGCAAAGTCACGGCTGCTGGCGTACTGCTTCCCGTCGCCAATCTCAGTTGAAATAGTACTGGCAGTCAGCGTTCCAACGCAGGGAATACTCAGCAAGCGCTGTCCAACCTCATCTTCGTCCAACTTTCGTTTCAACTGAGATTCCAGATCTTTAATCTGCTCAACAAGATAGTGATAATGCTGTTGTAATTTCAGCAGTAACTGGCTGAGATAAAGAGGCAAACTACTGTCCTCAAGAAGGGTACTCAGTCGACTAATAACGGCAGCACCTCGCGGAACGCTGATACCAAATTCCAGCAGAAAAGCATGCATCTGATTAGTTGTTTTCACCTTATCCTGAACCAGGGATTCACGGACACGATGCAGAGCTCGCATTGCCTGCTGAGATTCGGTTCTGGGCTGCACGAAACGCATAGATGGACGTGATGCTGCTTCACAGATAGCTTCAGCATCAACGAAGTCATTTTTGTTGCTTTTAACGAATGGGCGGACAAATTGCGGTGATATCAGCTTTGGAAAATGCCCTAACTCTTCCAGCTTGCGTGCCATAAAGTGAGAACCGCCACAGGCTTCCATCGCGATGGTTGTTGCC
>NZ_JBHSQJ010000211.1:0-828 GCF_042658505.1 Streptacidiphilus monticola
TCCGGCCGGGCCATGATGGACGCCCTAGCCGCAGGCCAGCACCACCCGCGCACCCTCGCCGACCTGGCCAAGGGCAGCCTCGTCCACAAGAAGCCCGCCCTGATCGAGGCCCTGACCGGCCAGTTCGAAGACCATCACGGCCAACTCCTGCGGGTGCTGCTGGACACCGTCGACCACTACACCCGGCAGATCCAGCACCTCGACCAGCGCATCACCGCCCTCCTGGCCGAACTGGCCGGCCCCCACCACCCGGATCTACTCGCCCGCCTGGACGCCATCCCCGGGGTCGGGCCCGCCACCGCGCAGGTCATCCTCGCCGAGATCGGCCTGGACATGAGCCGTTTCCCCACACCCGAGCACCTGGTCTCCTGGGCCAAGCTCTGCCCGCGCACCATCCAGTCCGGAGCCAAGAACACCACCGGCCCCACCGGCCGCGGCAATCCCTGGCTCAAGGGCGCCCTCGGCGAAGCGGCCAACGCCGCCGCCCGCACCGACACCTTCCTCGGCGCCCGCTACCGCCGGATCGTCAAGCGCCGCGGCCACGCCAAGGCCCTGGTCGCCGTCGCGCGCTCCATCCTCGTCATCGCCTGGCACCTGCTCAACGACCCCGACACCCCCTACCACGACCTCGGCGCCGACTGGCACCACCGCCACCTCAACACCGCCCGCAGGACCCGCGACCTCGTCCGCCAGCTCCAAGCCCTCGGCCACCAGGTCACCCTGCAACCCGCCACGGCCTGAAGCGACCAGAGCCACAACCCCCGTCCGTTCCGCTCCGCGCAACGGACGCTGCCGCCTGCCCGGCTGAGGATCGATTTTCCGTTCAGC
>NZ_JBHSQJ010000212.1:0-914 GCF_042658505.1 Streptacidiphilus monticola
CACCCTCGGCGCCCGCACCCAGATCGGCACCAGCTGGTAAGCCGCACACCACTCGTGTGACGGGGGCCGCTCCTCATCCCGATCGCTCAGCGGCCCCCGCCCCCTGACGCTCCGTCAGCCGCAGACCGCGGCAAATGGCACGCCGGCCGGCCCGCCGCGCCGCGGCTGCGAACTCCCGCACCCCGCACACCCCCTGAGGAAGTCCCATGCCCCGCGTCCCGCTCCGACCCGTCCAGGCCACCTCCGTCGCCGCCCTGGCCGCCGCAGTCCTCTCGTTCCCGTTCCTGGCCACTGGAGCCGCCCAGGCGGCCTCGGTCTCCACATGGGAGAAGGTGGCCCAGTGCGAGAGCAGCGGCAACTGGGCAGCCAACACCGGCAACGGCTACTACGGCGGACTGCAGTTCTCCCTGTCCACCTGGAACGCCTACGGAGGCACCGCCTACGCCACCTATCCCTACCAGGCCACCGAGGACCAGCAGATCATGGTCGGAGAGAAGGTACTCGCCGCCCAGGGGCAGAACGCCTGGCCCACGTGCGGCCCCGCCGCAGGGCTCGGCTCGGACACCGCCAGTCCGTTCCCCAGCTCCAGCCCCACCAGCACCGCCCCGATGACCAACCTCACCGGCGCCACCCTGGCCGGCTCCCACCGGGGCCTGCTCGCCATGGAGACCGCCACCGGTGATCTCTACTACTACCCCGGCAACGGCAACGGCACCCTCGGGGCCCGCACGAGGATCGGCACCGGCTGGGACACCATGAACCACCTCACTGCCGGCGACTTCAGCGGTGACGGCAAGGACGACGTCATAGCCGTCCAGACATCCACCGGGAACCTCTACCTGTACCCGGGCACCGGCACCCTCCCTGGCGCACTCGGGTCGCGGGTGCAGATCGGTTCCGGGTGGGGTGGGATG
>NZ_JBHSQJ010000213.1:0-928 GCF_042658505.1 Streptacidiphilus monticola
ACATCGACGTGCTGGCCGCCTACCGCCCCCAGGGCAAGGGCCGGGTCGAGCGGATGGTCGGTATCGTGCGTGACCACGTACTGGCCGGCCGCGCGTTCTCCTCGCTCGAGGAGCTCGACGCTGCGTTCCTGGCCTGGCTGCCCCAGCGCCGGGCGCGGGTCCACCGCACCCACGGCGAGGTGATCGGAGTCCGGGCGGTCCGCGACCACCTCGCATTGCGGCCCCTGCCGGCGACACCCTACCTGGTCACCAAGCGACACCTGCGGCACGTCGGCAAGGACTGCCTGGTCGCGTTCGACGGCAATCTCTACTCGGTGCCCGCTCGCCGGGTCCGCCACCACCAGCTCGTCGAGGTCCAGGCCACCGCCGCCACGATCACCATCCACGCCACCACGCCGAGCCCGGCCGGGACCACGCTGCTGGCCACCCACGCCCGCGCGGTCGGACGCGGGGCCCGGATCGTCGACGAGCGGCACTGGGACGGCCTGCCCGACGGCTCCTCGCGCCGCACCACCACCGGCGACGCGCCCGTCGTTGCGTCCCTGACGCCCCTGCCTGCGGAGGAGGCCAGCCCGCTCACGGCCTTGCTGCACCGCTCGGCCGTCGCCGGCATCGAGGTGGGACGTCGTCCGCTGTCGGTCTACGACCAGCTCACCGGCACCCGCCCGTTCAGTGTCACGCTCCCCACCGAGCCGGAGGAAACCCGTTGAGCGAGCTGGTCACCACACGCATCCGCAACACCGCCATCAAGCTCGGCCTGCCCCATCTTGTCTCCGGGCTCGACCAGTTCGTGCAGCGCGCAGAGGACTCGAAGCTGGGTTACCTCGACTTCCTCGACCTGGTCTTGGAGGAGGAGCTCGCCGTCCGCGAGGACCGGCGCTTCCGCGGAGCCTTGCGGCTGTCCAAGCTGCCGCACCACAAGACCCTC
>NZ_JBHSQJ010000214.1:0-932 GCF_042658505.1 Streptacidiphilus monticola
CCGGTCCGTCCACCGCCCCGACCGGCGACCCGGCCGCCGCACCCGCGGGTCCTTGCGCCGCACCCGCTGGTCCTGGGGCTGGTCGTGGGGCTGGTTCTGGGGCTGGTTGTGGGAGTGGGGGGTGGGTGGGGCAGTGCTGCAGGGTGGTGAGGTCGGCGATGAGGGTCAGGTGGGGGCGTTGGCCGCCGGTGACGGGTAGGTCGCCGCGGTCGAGGGCGGCGGTGGCGAGCAGGTCGAGGGCGTCGCCCATCCGCTCGCTGTGGCTCTTGGTCCCGTCGGGGGTGGGGTCGGCCATCACCGCCTCCAGGGCGGTGCGCAGCTTCTCCCCGCAGGTCGCGGACAGTTCCCCGGACAGGACCCAGAACGGGTCATCGCTGGTGCCGGTGGCGGCGAGGCGGACCCAGGTGCGGCGCGGCGCCGGCTCGCGCTCGTCCTCCAGCGAAAGCCTGGCCCGCAACTCGCGTGAGACGCGGGACAGTTGGGGCAGGTGCAGTCGCGGGGCCTGGTCGAGGAGGAAGCAGGCGCCCTGCTCGCGCAGGTCCTGGTCCTGCACGTGGACGAGGTCGCGGGTGATGGTGGCGGCCTGGTCCGCCGACAGTGCTCCGGCCGCGAACGCGGCGGCGACCGGCGGCACCTGCCGCAGCCGACGCGCCCGGTCCACCAGGTCCCGGGCGTGGGCGTCGGTCAGCTGGGCGTGCTGGGCCAGGAAGCCCTTCACCGACCGCGCCCGCACCACCCGGTGCGCGTCGGTCGCGTCCATCACCGCCACCCGGCGCAGCAACTGCGCCTCCAGCAGCTCCCGGGCCCGCTGCAGCGCCAGGACCTGCTCCGCCAGCCGGTCCGGGCCGCCCCACCGCAGGTCCTCGTCGGACTCGGCCGCCAGCGCGGCCACCACCGCCCGGACCCCGGGCAGGCAGGCCAGCGGATCCACC
>NZ_JBHSQJ010000215.1:0-986 GCF_042658505.1 Streptacidiphilus monticola
GAGCATGGTGTGGATGTGCCCGGTCTGCTCAGTGCCGTGGTCCTGTCCATGCTTCCCATCTTCATCGTCTACCTGTTCGCCCGACGTGCCTTGGTCCAGGGCCTCATGGGCGTCGGAGGAAAGTGACCGGCAACATGAACCTGGCCGTGCCGTCCCCTGACACGACCGCCCGCTGGCGCGACCCGTCGCTGACCCCCCAGGAACGCGCGGACGCACTGATCGGCGAGATGACCCTGCCCGAGAAGCTGGCCCAGCTGGTCGGCATCTGGGTCGGCGCCTCCGACGAGGGCGGCGACGTCGCCCCGCACCAGCACGACATGGAGGAACCCCCCGACCTCGACACCCTGCTGCCCACCGGACTGGGCCAGCTCACCCGCCCCTTCGGCACCGCCCCGGTCGACCCCGCGCTGGGCGCCCTGTCCCTGGCCCGCAGCCAGCAGCGGATCGCCGCCGGCAACCGCTTCGGCATCCCGGCCCTGGCCCACGAGGAGTGCCTGGCCGGCTTCGCCGCCTGGGGCGCCACCGCCTACCCCGTCCCGCTGTCCTGGGGCGCCACCTTCAACCCCGCCCTGATCCGCCGCATGGCCGCCGCGATCGGCCGCGACATGCGCGCCGTGGGCGTGCACCAGGGCCTGGCCCCGGTCCTGGACGTGGTCCGCGACGGCCGCTGGGGCCGCGTCGAGGAAACCGTCGGCGAAGACCCCTACCTGGTCGGCACCATCGCCACCGCCTACGTCCAGGGCCTGGAAGCAGCCGGCATCATCGCCACCCTCAAACACTTCGCCGGCTACTCCGCCTCCCGCGCCGGACGCAACCTCGCCCCCGTCGCCATGGGCACCCGCGAACGCGCCGACGTCATCCTGCCCCCCTTCGAGATGGCCGTGCGCGAAGGCCGCCCCCGCTCGGTCATGCACGCCTACACCGACACCGACGGCATCCCCTCCGCCGCCGACGACACCCTCCTGACCGGCCTGCTCCGCGACACC
>NZ_JBHSQJ010000216.1:0-1084 GCF_042658505.1 Streptacidiphilus monticola
TTGAGGGCCTCCTCGATCAGGGTCTCCACGATCTTCGACTCCGGCACGGTCTTGATGACCTCGCCCTTCACGAAGATCTGACCCTTCCCGTTCCCCGAGGCCACCCCCAGGTCCGCCTCCCGCGCCTCACCCGGACCGTTCACCACACACCCCATGACCGCCACCCGCAACGGCACCTCCATGCCCTCCAGACCAGCGGTCACCTCCTCCGCCAACTTGTACACATCCACCTGCGCCCGCCCGCACGACGGACACGACACGATCTCCAACCCCCGCTGCCGCAACCCCAACGACTCCAGGATCTGCGTCCCGACCTTGATCTCCTCCGCCGGCGGCGCCGACAACGACACCCGGATCGTGTCCCCGATCCCCTCCGCCAGCAACGCCCCGAACGCCACCGCCGACTTGATCGTCCCCTGGAACGCCGGACCCGCCTCCGTCACCCCCAGATGCAACGGATAGTCACACGCCGCCGCCAACTTCCGGTACGCCTGGATCATCACCACCGGATCGTTGTGCTTCACCGAGATCTTGATGTCCCGGAACCCGTGCTCCTCGAACAGCGACGCCTCCCACAACGCCGACTCCACCAGCGCGTCCGGCGTCGCCCGCCCGTACTTCTCCAGCAACCGCTTGTCCAACGACCCCGCGTTCACCCCGATCCGGATCGGCACCCCGTGGTCCGACGCCGCCTTCGCGATCTCCTTCACCTGGTCGTCGAACTGCCGGATGTTCCCCGGGTTCACCCGCACCGCCGCACACCCGGCCTCGATCGCCGCGAACACGTACTTCGGCTGGAAATGGATGTCCGCGATCACCGGGATCTTCGACTTCTTCGCGATGATCGGCAACGCGTCCGCGTCGTCCTGCGACGGACACGCCACCCGCACGATCTGGCAGCCCGACGCGGTCAACTCCGCGATCTGCTGCAGCGTCGCGTTCACGTCCGCCGTCACCGTCGTCGTCATCGACTGCACCGACACCGGCGCCCCGCCGCCGACCGGCACACTGCCCACCATGATCTGACGGCTCTTACGACGCGGCGCCAGCGGCTCCACCGGAAGCGACGGCATTCCCAACGAGA
>NZ_JBHSQJ010000217.1:0-1104 GCF_042658505.1 Streptacidiphilus monticola
GCTGCGCACCGGTGACGGCCGCGCGGTCACCGCCGTGGGCGAGGACGGCCTCCTCGTCCTGGCCGACGCCCAGGACGCGGACCCGGCCGCCCAGTTCGACCTCTTCGACTGGGACCTGGGCGTGCTCACCCTGCGCTCGGTGGCCACCGGCCGCTACGCCTCACTGCGCGACACCGACCAGCGCGTCACCGCCGACCGCGACCAGCCCGGCGAATGGGACGTCCACGAGACCTTCCACCTCGAACCCGCCCCGGACGGAAGCGAGTTGCTGCGCAACATCCTCACCAGACGCTACGCGCGGCTCGATCCGGACACCGGCGAACTGACCATGACCGCCGAAACCCCGCAGGACGCGCTGCGGTTCACCCGCGTCGTGGTGCGCGACGGCGTCGCCGACGCGGTGGCCGCGGCCCGGGCAGCGGAGGTGGCGGTGGTCGTGCTCGGCAACGACCCGCACATCAACGGCCGCGAGACCCAGGACCGCGCCTCACTCAACCTCCCCCCCACGCAGGAGCGGCTGCTGCGCGAGGTCACCGCCGCCCGACCCGACACCGTCCTGGTCGTCATGTCCAGCTACCCCTACGCCCTGGACTGGGCCGACGCCCACGTGCCCGCGATCGTGTGGACCTCCCACGCCGGCCAGGAGACCGGCCGCGCCCTGGCCACCGTCCTGCACGGCGACGCCGACGCCTGCGGACGCCTCCCGCAGACCTGGTACCGCGGCGACGACCCCCTCCCGCACCGGCTGGACTACGACATCATCAAGGCCGGCTGGACCTACCAGTACCACCACGCCGCACCCCTCTACCCCTTCGGCCACGGCCTGTCCTACACCACCTTCACCTACGACGAACTCAAACTCGCCACCACCGAGCTGCCCCAGGACGGCGAGATCACCGCCACCCTCACCGTCACCAACACCGGCCCCCGCCCCGGCATCGAAACCGTCCAGCTCTACACCCGCCACCTCGACGCCCGCTACCACGCCCCCCGACTGCGCCTCGCCGCCTACCGCAAGGTCCGCCTCGCCCCCGGCCAGACCACCGCACTCGACTTCACCCTCCCCGCCGCCGACATCCTCGCCCACTGGGACGTCACCACCGG
>NZ_JBHSQJ010000218.1:0-1106 GCF_042658505.1 Streptacidiphilus monticola
CAAAGAAAAGGGAATCGAAGTAGTAATGCAGAGAGCTGCTTCTGATGATAACTCTGAGGCCATAATGTCTTTTATTATGCCTGACGTTAACAATATGACCTTATTAGTTAAAAATAACGGCTACATTATCGTTAAGACAACCTGCTGGTTAACTAAAACCGACAAACAGTAGAACACGTAGTTAGTCGAGTATTTACCATAATACCTGTTGTCGGCATCAAAAAAGCCCGCATAGCGGGCTTCAGTCGTAAACTTCGCGGCGATGTCCAATCGTGGCGGCAAGGATAACAAGCTCGTCATCTCGGATCTCACACAGAACGCGATAATCTCCCACCCGATAGCGCCAGAACTCGCCCAGCTCACCTTTGAGCGGCTTCCCTGACTGGCGAGGATCGGCAGCAACTGCAATGCGTAAACTCATAAAATCCACAATCCGTCGTGCGTTCTGTTTGTCCATCTTGCGTAACGATTTGAGCGCCCGATCGGAATAGTTAATCGTCCAGACCAAGTGACTTCCTCACGTCTTCAGACGAATGCACTGCTTCATCACCACGGCGAACGCGTGCAGCAGTTTCTGCTGAAAGATAATAATCCTCCAGGTCTTCCAGATGCGCCAGTATTGCTTCCCGCGCATAAAACGTCTTTGTTCTGCCGGTTTGCTTCGCCAGCGAGTCCAGACGGGACTCAATCTCATCAGATAACCGGATAGCAAGCATATAAACCTCCCGAACACCATTTGCTATACATGTATATCAACAGTACCACAATCAACCTAAAAGAACAAAAAATAATCTTGTTAGCCCCTCTTGATAATCCGTAACGCGGTCAATATATCTAGCTTGAGGGCTTTCCTCTTAACTATTGAAAGGATAACGATTATGGGTCTTAAGCCGGGTCCGAAACGAATTGCCGATTCAACAGGGGAACCTGATAAACGCCAGCGTGACAATAAAAAAACGCCGGGAAATACTGACAAATTGAAACCCAGCAAATCTTCAAAAAAATAAGTCAGTAGTTAAAAGCCCTCCGGGGCTTTTTTGTATCTGCCGTTCACGCTGATTAAACATAACACCCGTTGCCCGCACCGCCCCGGACGGGTTCGCCGC
>NZ_JBHSQJ010000219.1:0-1107 GCF_042658505.1 Streptacidiphilus monticola
CTAGCCTCGCGCTTTCACGTGGCGGGCCGTCCAGCAGGTGATCACGTAAGCGAAAAGTGCCTCTGACCAGCGAGAATGAGGATTGTCGAGGTCCCTGTTCCCGCACCGGTCGGAGGCACTTTCCAGGTGAGCAAGCGTATCGGTTCCTATCCGCGTGTCCGCGTGCAGGGCGGCGGCCGCGGCGTCGTCTCCCACGCGGGCGGGGTGCTACTGGTCGAGACGGCCCGCCGGACCGGCCTGGACACGGCTCTCTCGCGGGCGCTTGCACCGTGGCGCAAGCCGCGGGCGGTCCACGACCCGGGCAAGACCCTGCTCGACGTCGCGCTGGCGGTCGCGCTCGGCGGCGACTGCCTCGCGGACGTGGGCGTGCTGCGGGCCGAACCCGATCTGTTCGGACCGGTCGCCTCCGACCCCACCGTCTCCCGCCTGGTCGACACCCTCGTGCAAGCCGGACCCCGCGCGCTGGAGGCGATCCGCCGTGCCAGGGCCGAAGTACGCGACCGGGTCTGGCAGTTGGCCGGACCACGGGCCCCGCACGCAGACGGCCAGGTGGTCGTGGACCTCGACGGGGTGCTGGTGGTCGCCCACTCCGACAAGGAGGACGCCCGCCCGACCTGGAAGAAGAGCTACGGGCACCATCCGCTGTTCGCGTTCGTCGACCACGGCCACGAGGGTTCCGGGGAACCGGTGGCCGCGCTGCTGCGGCCGGGCAACGCGGGCAGCAACACCGCAGCCGACCACATCACCATCACCCGCCAGGCCCTGGTCCAGCTCCCGGCCCGGCTCCGGCGCGGACGCCGCACGCTGATCCGCGCCGACTCCGCTGGCGGCACCCACGAGTTCGTCAACTGGCTGAGCCGGCGGGGACGGTGGCTGTCCTACTCGGTCGGCATGGTCATCACCGAGCAGATCCACCAGACCGTGCTGCAGATCCCCGCCTCGGCCTGGACCCCGGCCGTCGAACCGGACGGCCGGGTGCGGGACGGGGCCTGGGTGGCTGAGCTGGCCGGTGACGTGCTGCGGGGCTGGCCGCCTGGGATGCGGCTGATCGTCCGCAAGGAACGCCCCCACCCCGGCGCCCAGCTGCGGATCACCGACGCCGACGGC
>NZ_JBHSQJ010000220.1:0-1163 GCF_042658505.1 Streptacidiphilus monticola
CACAACCCCACGGCCCCGCCGCAAGGGTTAAAGATCAAGGTAGGGGTTGAGTTAGAACTGGAAATGGTAGTCCACGGGATTCTGGTTCTGCTCACAGATGGCCCCGTAAGGTGGCTGCCCCAGGAAGATGATCCCGATGTCCGAACTGAAGGCGCCGGATACCAGCGTTCGAGCCTTGCTCCAGACCTGGGTGGAGGTGTTGTACTGCCACACATAGGCGTCAACCGGAAGGTGGTTGATGTACGAAACCACACCATATGTCTTGAAGGTGTCGGGGACCTGATAGCAGGAGTTGGTACTGGTGCTTGTTTCCTCGGGACCCTGGAAGTTGTACTCGCCCCAGATGCAGAGTGTGGCGACCGGACAAGTGGCCGCCGCTTCGGCGGGAGCAGCGCCAACGACAATGCCGCTCGTGAGTAGGCCAAAGCCGACAGCGAGGGCCGCTACCTTCTGCTTCCAGGTCATGGATTCTCCAGGCATTTGTTCTAGTAGGTACGCGGAACCCTAGGGGGACCTGTGGCAGGCCTCGCCGAAGAGACTCCGCGGGGTCGACGGCGGCGCTCAGTAATTGGCCGGGTTTTGGTTGCCCTCGCAGACCGAGCCACTGTAGGTGTAGGCGCCGATATTGCTGCTGAACCCTCCGGAGGGCAGTGTCCGGGCCTTGCTGTAAGTGTTGGTCGTAGGGTCGTATGACCAAATGTACGCGGTGACAGGCAAGTTATTCACGTAAGACGTTATGAAGCCAAACGGGAAAGCGCTCGAATCGAAGCACGACTTGGTGCTGGTCGCGTAGATGTGATTGCCCCGAAGTTCGCTTGGTCAAAAATGCACAATGTGGCTGCCGGGCAGCCCCCGGTGCCGACCGCAGCGGACGCTGGGCTGGCGGTTGCGACAAGTCCGCCTGTGAGGGTGGCGATGCCAGCCGCCATGACCGACGCCTTGCTCTTCCAGTTCACAGTGCTCCTCCGAACCCTGATCTTGTGGGAGTCAGCAGCTTAGGGCGGCCCAGTTGTTCGTGGTAGGGCACAAGTCGGGCACGTCCCAAGGCGTCCGGTAGATCACTTCGCTCGGAGACCGGGGGATGGCTTTATGTGCGCTCCGGGGGTCCCTGTCCGCACTCGACCGCTAGCTGTATTGACCACGAGCGTTGTTGACAGTCCGGG
>NZ_JBHSQJ010000221.1:0-1167 GCF_042658505.1 Streptacidiphilus monticola
CCGACGCTCACCATGATCGGTACGACAACGGCTTCTCAGATCGGGCCGGTACCCGCGGCGACTCGTCGAGATGGGAGGCGAGCCTGGCGGCTCCGCGTGGCACGCTCTCCACGAGGTGCGCCCAGCCGACGCACCGAAGGTGGCTGGGGATCTCGACCAAGCCCGTCACCGCGTCCCAGAAGGCGTCCCAGTTGCGGCCGTAGAACGATGGGAAGCCCAGCTCACGCGCCAGCAGCTCGTGCAGTTGGCGTTCGTCTTCCACCAGGCCGACGTCAATCGTGATCACGTCCGACATGCTCCCAGAGCGTAGGGCTCCGGGCCGTCCCTGGGCCGTGCGAGGTGGATCAACGTCGCCCAACAACGACAACCGCCGACCGCTCCCCCGCAGGTCGGGGAAATGACCGGCGGCTGCACCGCAGGTGAGAGACCCGGGGCGTCACTTCTTCGGCTTCTGATAGCGACAGACCTTGTCGGTCAGGCCGGACGGAACACCAGGGCAGGGCCCTCGTGTGTGCTCAGGAGTTCGGACAGGCTTGCCCGGTACGGGGTCCCGGATTCAACGAGGCCCTCGGAAACGCAGGTCATAGGCACCCGCTTCGTTTGCCCGTCCGCTGGACCGCCAACGAACGTCGAGAGCACGAGGATCGCTTGAGGACCCAGCGAAGGCTGGCCCAGTGGTTCCGAGGGCCCTTCGGTCACCACCGCCCCGGCGTAGTCAGACACATTCGCGTGCCGGTACGCCGAGGTCAGCGCGGCAGGCTGGAGATTCAACGCCTCAACGATCGCCCAGTGCCTCTCCTCGGCGAAGAGCTTCTGCTCGTCGTCAAGCCCCTCCCCGCTCAGCAGGCTCCCCAGGCGCTCAAGATTCACACTGCCGACGCCGAAGGGGGCAAGGACACGAGCATCGGCGCCCTCGGCTCCCTGGGGCCGGGGCTCGTCCAGGCCGTACACGCGACCGGCACATCTGATGTGGATCTCACCGTTCTCGTCCTCAATTGCTTCGCCCAGGCATGAGATGTCCGAGTAGTAGCGGTGGGCGACCTCGCCACCCTCGTAGACGCGCAGCGTCAGCAAGTCCGAGTCGTGGACGCTGTGGACGAGCACACGAAGGCCAGCAGCGCTGCTCAGATAGGAGTCGTCCGTATCCCTTTCCGGGACGTCTCGCGG
>NZ_JBHSQJ010000222.1:0-1215 GCF_042658505.1 Streptacidiphilus monticola
GCGGTAGGGGTGGGTGCCGCTGTACCAGTCCTCGAACAGGGTGCACGCCAGCGGCCCGACCACCGCCACCCGCCGCTGCGGTGCGAGGGGCAGCAGGCCGGTGTTCTTGAGCAGCACCACCTGCTCGGTGGCGGCGCGCAGCGCCAGCGCCTGGTGCGCTTGGCAGTTGACGGTGTCCCAGCCGGTGGTGGCGTAGGGGTCGAGGTCGGGGTCGAACTCGCCGAGGCGGAAGCGTATCGACAGCTGGCGGCGCACGGCGCGGTCGATGTCGTCCAGGGTCAGCTGGCCGCGTTCGAGTGCGGTGGTGATCCGGGCGATGGTGACCGCGGAGTCTGGGCCGTGGTCGGTGAAGGAGTCGATGCCGGCCTTCAATGCGGCGGCGTGGGCGGTGGCGTGGTCGTCGAAGTAGTGCTCGGGGTCGACCAGGTTGGAGGGGGCCTCGGCGTCGGAGACGACGAACAGGTCGTGGCCGGTGGGGTGGGCCCAGCGGCGCAGTTCCTGTTCCAGCAGCGGGCTGAGGTGGGCGGGGCGGCCGTTGACGAGGTTGTAGGCGGCCATGACGCCGGTGGCGGCGCCGGTGGCGATGGCCGGGCGGAACGCGGCCAGGTCGTACTCGTGCAGGACGCGGGGGCGCAGTCCCGAGGAGGTGGTGCAGCGGTCGTCCTCGTTGTTGTAGGCCAGGAAGTGCTTGAGGACGGGGGCGGTGCGCAGGTAGCGGGGGTGGTCGCCGGTCATGCCCCGGCAGAACGCGGTGGCCAGGCGGGCGGTCAGCAGCGGGTCCTCGGAGTAGCCCTCCTCGTTGCGGCCCCAGCGCGGGTCGCGCAGCAGGTTCACCACCGGGGCCCAGCCCTGCAGGCTGGTGCGGCCGGTGCCGAGGACCGGGGGGCGGTGGTGGTGGAAGGCGCGCTGCTCGAGCGAGACCGCCTCGGCCACGGCGTGGATCAGGTCCTCGTCCCAGGTCGCGCCCAGGCCCACGGCCTGGGGGAAGGTGGTGGCCGGGCCGAGCCAGGCGACGCCGTGCAGGGTCTCGGTGCCGGTGCGGAACTCGGCCACCCCCAGCCGGGGGACCGCCGGCGCGTACTGGTGCAGCATCGCGATCCGCTCCCGCGGGGTGAGCCGGGAGAGCAGGTCCTCGACACGCTCGGCGAGCGGGAGCCCGGGATCGCGGAAGGGCAGCGTGGCGGCAGCAGTGCTCACAGAGGAAGTCCCTTGCAG
>NZ_JBHSQJ010000223.1:0-1228 GCF_042658505.1 Streptacidiphilus monticola
TGGCGCTGGGTGCGGTGAGTCTGGTCACGGATGTCTCCTCGGAGATGGTCACCGCCGTGCTGCCGCTGTACCTGGTCGCGGGGCTCGGGCTGTCCCCGCTCGGGTTCGGCGTGCTGGACGGCCTCTACAACGGCGTCAGCGCCCTGGTGCAGCTGCTGGGCGGCCACCTGGCCGACCGCGCCCGCAACCACAAACTGCTCGCCGCGCTCGGCTACGGCCTGTCCGCCCTGTGCAAACCCCTGCTGCTGCTGACCCACACCCTCACCCCGCTCGGCGCCGTCCTCGCCCTCGAACGCACCGGCAAGGGCCTGCGCACCGCCCCCCGCGACGCCCTCATCTCCCTCAACTCCACCCCCCACAACCGCGGCCGCGCCTTCGGCGTCCACCGCGCCCTGGACACCACCGGCGCCCTCCTCGGCCCCCTGACCGCCTACCTCATCCTGCGCGCCGCCACCGACGGCTACGACGCCGTCTTCGGCGTCTCCGGCTGCATCGCCGCCCTCGGCGTCCTGCTGCTGCTCCTGTTCGTCCCCGGCACCCGCGGCCCGGCCCCCCAGCACCCCGCCGACCTGCGCGCCGCCCTCACCCTGCTCCGCGACCGGCGCCTGCGCGCCCTGACCGGCGCCGCGGCCCTGCTCGCCCTGACCACCGTCTCCGACTCCTTCCTCTACCTGATGCTGCAGAAACGGGCCGACCTCGACACCCGCTGGTTCCCACTGCTCCCGCTGGGCACCGCCACCGTGTTCCTGCTCCTGGCCGTCCCGGCCGGCCTGCTCGCCGACCGGATCGGCCGCACCCCGGTCTTCCTCACCGGCCACGCCCTCCTGCTGGCCGGCTACACCCTGCTGCTGGCCGGGCCCGCCACCCCGGCGCTGCCCTGCCTGGTCCTGACCCTGCACGGCGCGTTCTACGCCGCCACCGACGGCGTACTGCCCGCCGCCGTCGCCGATACCGTCCCCGAGCACCTGCGCGGCACCGGCCTCGCCCTCACCGGCACCGCCCAGGCCCTCGCCCGCTTCCTGTGCTCGCTCGGCATCGGCGCCGCCTGGACCGCCTACGGCCCGCACACCACCCTCACCGCCGCCACCGCCGCACTCACCCTCGCCGCCGCCATCGCCACCCCCCTGCTACGAGGCCGCACCCCATGACCCTGCGCACCCGCCTGACCCTCCTCCTCACCGCCGTCCTCACCCTCACCGCCCTCGGCACCACCCTCGTCCTGCACGCC
>NZ_JBHSQJ010000224.1:0-1259 GCF_042658505.1 Streptacidiphilus monticola
ATGAACGCCGATCTGCAGGGGCTGACGTCGCTGCAGGTGATGGACAAGATCGTGAACTATGCCGGGTCGATCGGGCTGAAGGTGATCCTGGACCGGCACCGGCCCGACTCCAGCGGCCAGTCCGCGCTGTGGTACACCAGCGCCGTCCCGGAGAGCACCTGGATCACCGACCTGACCGCGCTGGCCACCCGCTACGCCGGCAACAGCGCCGTGGTCGGCATCGACCTGCACAACGAACCCCACGACCCCGCCTGCTGGGGCTGCGGCGACCCCGCCACCGACTGGCGCCTGGCCGCCGAACGCGCCGGCAACGCCGTCCTGGCCGCCAACCCCAACCTGCTGATCTTCGTCGAGGGCGTCCAGACCTTCAACGGCAGCTCCTACTGGTGGGGCGGCAACCTCCAAGGCGCCGGCCAGTACCCCGTCCAGCTCTCCGTCCCCAACCACCTCGTCTACTCCGCCCACGACTACGCCACCAGCGTCGCCTCCCAGACCTGGTTCACCGACCCCGCCTTCCCCGCCAACATGCCCGGCATCTGGGACAAGAACTGGGGCTACCTCTTCAACCAGAACACCGCCCCCGTCTGGGTCGGCGAGTTCGGCACCACCTTGCAGTCCACCACCGACCAGACCTGGCTCAAGACCCTGGTCCAGTACCTGCGCCCCACCGCCACCTACGGCGCCGACAGCTTCCAGTGGACCTTCTGGTCCTGGAACCCCGACTCCGGCGACACCGGCGGCATCCTCAAGGACGACTGGACCACCGTCGACACCGCCAAGGACGGCTACCTCACCACCATCAAGTCGCCGTCCTTCGGCGGCACTCCAGGCGGCACCGGCGGCGGGGACACCCAGCCCCCGACCACCCCGGCCAACCTCACGGTCACCGCCACCACCGCCACCACCGCCTCCCTGTCCTGGACCGCCGCCACCGACAACACCGCCGTCACCGGCTACCGGATCTACCGCGGCACCACCCTGGCCGGCACCACCACCACGACCAGCTACACCGACACCGGCCTGACCCCCGCCACCGCCTACAGCTACACCGTCGTCGCCTACGACGCCGCCGGGAACACCTCCCCCGCCTCCACCCCGGCCACCGCCACCACCACGACCAGCAGCGGCGGCGGAAGCACCGGCTGCACCGCCGGCTGGCACACCGACACCACCTGGACCGGCGGCTTCAACGCCACCGTCACCGTCACCAACCCCACCACCACACCCACCCACGGCTGGACCGTCACCTGGACCTGGCC
>NZ_JBHSQJ010000225.1:0-1343 GCF_042658505.1 Streptacidiphilus monticola
CCGCGGCGAGGGCGATCCGGACCCGGCTGAGCGGCGCGCCGGCGCTGCCCGCGGCGGCCTGTCGGCGTTGCGTCTGCTTCGTCACCGTCACCGTCACCCCAGGAACTCGCTGTGCCCTTGGGGAGATCCCACCTCCGCGGCTCGGCGGCGGCAAGCGGAGGCGGGCAAACGAGCGCTCCCGCTGGTCACCGGGGCGCCGCCTGACAGCGCGTCAGGCCGGGCCCGGACCGGTCACGCCGACGTCGGCGCGCCCTGGAGCGCCAGGCGCTGACGCGGCATCAGCGACGGGTCGCCGTAGTCCGCCTGCCACGGGTGGCGCTCCCGGCAGGCGCGCAGGACCTCGGGGTCGAGATCGGCGACGAGCAGCTCGGCGTCCGCCGGCCCCGCCTCGGCGACGAGCCGGCCGAGCGGATCCCACACCGCGCTGCTCCCGCAGGTGTCCCAACCGCCGGTCGTGCCCACCAGGTTGGCGAGGACGGCGTACATGGTGTTGTCGTGGGCACGGGCCGGGAACCAGACCCGGGACTCGTGGTGGCCTTGGCCGACGCTGAACAGCGCGCCCACCAGGTAGGCGTGGCACCCGTCGAGCGCGGCGGCGCGGGCGTGCTCGGGGAAGCCGGAGTCGTAGCAGACTCCGATGCCGAGCCGCCAGCCGTCCACGTCCACCGACAGGCCCTGCCGTCCCGGCTGGTAGACGTCCTGCTCGGTGCGGAAGAGCAACTGCTTGTCGTACCGGGCGGCCCAGGTTCCGTCGCCGTCCAGGACCAGCGCGGAGACGAAGAGGCTGCCCGCGTCGTGCACGGCCGTGCCGACGACGGCGACCGCGCCGGTGTCCCGGCAGGCGTCGAGCAGCGGCGCCAGCCGCGCGTCTCCACCGCCCCGCACCGCGCAGCGCTCGGGATCGGCCTGGATCAGGCCGGGCTCGTAGCCCGTCAGGAACTTCTCCGGGAAGAGCACGACGCGCGCCCCCGCATCCCCTGCTTCGCGGACCATGGCCGCCGCGGCGGCCGCGTTGGCCGCGACGTCGCCGGGCACGGGACATGCCTGGGCCACCGCGACGCGCAGCGGCACGGCGGGAAGGTGGGTCTCGGACATCGGGAGGCACCACAACTCTCGGTCCTGGGCCGCGAGGCACCGGCGGGGATCGGCTCCGACCCTAGTCAGGCCACTGATGACGGGTCCAGTCCCGCTGCGCGGCGAGGCCCCCGTCCACGGCATCGCACCGCGCGGGGGCCTCGTCCGTCAGCCGTCGGCTACTTGACGGTGATGTCGGTGTAGACCGGGACGCTGAACGGGTCCAGCTGCACGTTGGAGACCTTCGAGGACCAGCCGACCAGGCCGTT
>NZ_JBHSQJ010000226.1:0-1351 GCF_042658505.1 Streptacidiphilus monticola
ACACCCTCGGCGCCCGCACCCAGATCGGCACCAGCTGGTGACGCGCTCCGAGCCCCTCAGGTCCCCTCGACCACACCTCTCCACTCATCACACCCCGAAGGAATCCACCATGCCTGCCAGCACGTCGCGCACCAAGAAGTCCGTCCTCGCCGTCGCCATCGCCGCAGCCGCGGTCGCCGGCACAGCCGGTCCTGCGGACGCGGCCACGGCTGCCGCACACGGTGCCAAGGCTGGCGCGATCAAACAGGTCAGCTACCAGGGCTACCGATTCTCCGTGCCGCGCTCCTGGGCCGTGGTGGACCTGACCAGGAACCCTGACACCTGCGTGCGCTTCGACCGGCACGCTGTCTACCTCGGCCACCCGGGAACCAACCAGGCCTGCCCCAGCCACATGATCGGCCGCACCGAGGCCCTGTTGATCGAGCCCGCTACCAACCCCGCCGACAGCCGAGGCACCGTCACCAACTCCGTGGCGCACCAGTTCGATGTCACCGCAGCGCACGCCAACGTCACTGCCACGTTCGGCGGTTCTCGCGGCCTCATCGAGCGGATCCTGTCCGACGCCGGACTGCTCACGGCCCCGACCGGTTCGCACCCCACGGCCGGCCCGCGACGCGGTGCCATGGCGACCACCGGGGCACTCCCCGCCGCCGCCACCAACTACACCGGCAAGGGCTTCGACACCTGCGCCGCGCCCTCGTCCTCGACGATGAGCACCTGGATGGCGAACTCCCCGTACAGCTCCGTGGGCATCTACATCGGCGGCAGCGACCGCGGTTGCGCCCAGCCGAACCTGACGGCCTCGTGGGTGCAGACCCAGTACAACGCAGGCTGGCGCTTCCAGCCCATCTACGTCGGCGAGCAGGCCGCCGCCATCTCCTCGGCGGCCTCCGAGGGCACCGCCGCGGCGGACGACGCCGTCAACCAGGCCGCCACGCTCGGATTCGGCGCGGGCTCGACCCTCTACTACGACATGGAGGCCTACTCCTCCAGCTACAGCGGCAAGGTGCTGGCCTTCGAATCCGCCTGGACGAAGGAACTGCACGCCAAGGGCTACCACTCGGCCGTCTACAGCAGCTCCGACAGCGGCATTTCCGACCTCGTCAACAACTACGGCAACAGCTCCTACACCATGCCGGACGCCATCTACGACGCCCTGTGGAACAACACGGCCAACACCAGCGACTCGACGGTCCCTGCCGGGGACTGGAGCAACCACCAGCGCGTCCACCAGTACGGATCGGTGACCGAGACCTGGGGCGGTGTCACACAGTCCATCGACCAGGACTACCTCGACGTCCAACTTTCCGCCTCCAGTGCGCCGATGACGAATCTGGCGGCGGGTCGTCTG
>NZ_JBHSQJ010000227.1:0-1379 GCF_042658505.1 Streptacidiphilus monticola
GGAGGAACGGGAACGCGCGGCCCGGCAGCGGGTTGAGGGTCTGCAGGCGGAACTTCGGGAGGCGGAGGCCGTCTTGGAGCGGTTCGTGATCGCCCGGGAGACGGTCTCGCAGGTCCTGGCGGAGCCGAACGAAGGTCTGCAGGCGCCGGTTGCCGAGGTCGAGCGGGCGGTGCCGGCGGCGGGTGCGGTGACCGGATCGGTGGTGCCGGTGTGGCGGGCAGGGCTCGACGCCGCCATCCTCGCGCCGGACTACCGGCGGATCATGGACATCGTCGCGGGACGGGGCGAGGCGGTGGACTGCCGGCAGCTCGCCTGTGCGCTCGGCTTGGAGCCGGTTCCCGCGAAGGTCGAGGGAGTACGGTCGAAGGCCAAGCGCCTGGCCGCGCGGGGCTGGCTGGCCGAGGAGAGGCCGGGGATGTTCAGCAGCGTCGACGGGCGAGGCGGCGGCTCATGACCATACTCATCGACCACCAGATCATGGTCTCCGAACTGTCGGTGCGGGCCTCGTAGTCCCGGGCCAGGCGGCGTGAGCGCATCAGCCACGCGAAGGTCCGCTCGACCAGCCACCTCTTGGGAAGCACGACGAATCCCAAGGCGTCGTCGCGGCGTTTGACTACCGTCAGCGCGAGGCGCAGAGCACTTCGGGCGAAGCCGACGAGCTGTCCGGTGTAGCCGCCGTCCGCCCACACCAGGGCGATCCGCCAGTGCCGTTCGCGCAGTGCCGCCAGCACCCTCTGCCCGGCCTCGCGATCGGTGACCGAGGCCGCGGTGACCATCACGGCGAGCAGTAGGCCGAGGGTGTCGACCACGATGTGTCGCTTGCGCCCGTTCACCTTCTTCCCGCCGTCGAAGCCCCGGGTCGCAGCGGGCACGGACGTGGCCCCCTTCACCGACTGCGCGTCGATGACGCCCGCCGTCGGCTCCCGGTCACGCCCCGCGGCCTCGCGAACCCGGTCCCGCAGCCGGTCGTGCAGTTCGCGCGTGAAGCCCTTGTCACGCCACCTGCGCCAGAAGGCGTAGACCCGGTCCCAGGCGGGGAAGTCGGCCGGCATGGCCCGCCACTTGATCCCGTTGTCGACCAGGTAACGCACCGCGTCGATCATCTGTCGGTGGCAGTAGGCCTCCGGCTGCCCGCCCCTGCCCTCCAGCCATCCCGGCACCGGCAGCGACGCACGGACTTCGGCCCATTCGGCGTCCGTCATGTCGGACGGATAGGTCCGTGCCCGTTCGCGATGGTCGGCCGCATTTCCGAGCCGGTGGGCGAGGCAATCACACGACCGGGGAACCGAGTTGGACTCCACGGGCAGGACAGCGCAAGACTGAGACATGAGGGCCTCCTGGGCTTCGGGCTTCGACAATCCCGAGCTGACCAGGAGGCC
>NZ_JBHSQJ010000228.1:0-1494 GCF_042658505.1 Streptacidiphilus monticola
CCCTCGCGGTGCCGCCTCCAACCGCATCGCACCTGGGGAGATGACGCGATGACCACGCCCGAGGCTCTGACTGTTTCCGAGGTCCAGGCCGCACTCCGCCTCGGCAAGACCAAGGTCTACGAGCTGATTCGCTCCCGCGAGTTGCCCAGCTTCACCGTTGGTCGCTCGCGCCGGATCGACCCCGCAGACCTCCACGCCTACATCCGCAAGCAGAAGAAGGAGAACTGAGACATGGCCACCCGCCGCAACCGTGGAGACGGCGGTCTCCACTGGGATGAGGCCCGTAAGCGCTGGATTGCCACCGTGTGCGTGGGGTTCGACGGGCGCGGTAAGCGAATCACGAGGAAGGGGGCCGGTAGGACCAAGACCGAGGCCAAGCAGAAGCTCAAGGAGGTGCTTCGGGACTACGAGGATGGTCTCGCGATTGCCCCGTCCGACTACACGGTTGAGATGGCCGTCCGTGACTGGCTCCAGTACGGGTTGAACGGACGGGACCCGAACACCGTCAAGACTGCGCACATCCTCTGCGAGACGCACATCCTGCCCGTTTTGGGAAAGCGGAAGCTGCGCGACCTGACCGCCGAGGAGGTGGATCGGTGGCTCGCCGAGAAGGCGACGGTGCTGAGCACTCGCACACTCCAAGGGCTTCGCTCGAACCTGAGCCGCGCAGTCAACAGGGCGATGGCTCGCGACAAGGTGAAGCGCAACGTCGTCGCCCTGTGCTCCGTGCCAGCGGGGCGGCCCGGTCGGCCGTCCAAGGCGCTGACGATGGCTCAGGCTGAGGCGGTCCTGGCCGCCGCCGAGCTGACCAGCATGCGGGCCTACGTCGTGCTATCGCTGCTCACTGGGGCCCGTACCGAAGAACTTCGGGCGCTGACGTGGGATCACGTGTATCTGGAGGGTCAGCCGGACGCGAGTCCCCCCGTCCCGCCCCACGTAGCCGTCTGGCGCTCAGTGCGAGCAGGCAATGACACCAAGACCCGGAAGTCCCGTCGCACGTTGGCGCTGCCAGGACGCTGCATCGAGGCCCTTGCGGACCATCGTGAACGGCAGCAGCGCGCCTGGCAGGCCGCCAAGCGGAGGTGGTCCCCATCGGTCCTGGTCTTCGCATCGGAGGCTGGGACCGCGCTGGACGCTGCGAACGTTCGGCGCGCGTTCCGCTCGGTGCTCAAGAAGGTGCCCGGAATCGTGCCGGGGGAGTGGACGCCCCGAGAGCTTCGACACAGCTTCGTCTCCCTGCTCTCCGATCAGGGTGTCCCGCTGGAGGAGATCTCCCGTCTGGTCGGCCACTCCAGCACCGCAGTCACGGAGGAGGTGTATCGGAAGCAGATTCGCCCCGTGATCCAGACCGGAGCCGTCGTCATGGATGACATCTTCAAGAAGCGTCCCGCGAGCGACCCGAAGCGGGGTGAGGAGGAGCCTTCCCGAGAGGCTTAGTCACTCAGTTAGTCACTCACCGAACGGCAGAGGGCCGGTCTCCTGTGGAGACCGGCC
>NZ_JBHSQJ010000229.1:0-1563 GCF_042658505.1 Streptacidiphilus monticola
CCGGCCGTCAGGCGTCCGCCGGAGACGACGACTTCGCGGACATCGAGGAGATCCTCAAACGCCGCGGGATCTGAGCCGCCGTCAGCCCGCCGGGACCGGGGCGGGCGAGGCCTCGCGCTGCCGGGCGCGGTAGGCGGCCACGTGCAGACGGTTGCCGCAGGTGCGGCTGTCGCAGTAGCGGCGCGAGCGGTTGCGGGACAGGTCCACGAAGACCCGGGCGCAGGAGGGCGCCTCGCAGCGGCGCAGCCGCTCGCGCTCGCCCGCGACGACGATGAAGGCCAGCGCCATCGCCGCCTCCACCGCCAGGTGGTCGGCCAGGGCGGCGCCGGGGGCGAAGTAGTGCATGTGCCAGTCGTGGCCGTCGTGGTCGGTGAGCCGGGGGGTGGTGCCCGCCCGGGCCATGACGGCGTTGAGCAGGTCGGCCGCCTGCCGGGCGGTGGTCGCGCCGTAGATCTCCAGGAAGGTGCGCCGCACCTGCCGGACCGACTCCAGGTCCTGCGCGCCCAGGGGGCCGACGTCGCTGATCCGGTGCCGCAGCACGAAGTCCCGCAGCGCGGCCAGGTCGGGCAGCGCCTCGTGGCCTCCCGCTTCCGGAGCCGTGTTGAGCAGGTCCACGAGGATGTCGAGGGCGCATTCGGTGTCATGGGTGATCAGCACGGCGATGCTCCGTCTGTCGCGGTCTTGGCGCGGCCCTGATGGTTGGGCGTGAGCCTACCGCTCCACCGGCGCCCTGTCGGCAATGACGACGCCGCCGCGGCCCAGGAGTCGTCGCTCCGGACGGCGGCGGCGCACAGCAGCCCCACCGTGCCCCCGAGTAGCACGGCCGTGGCTGCGGTTGCTCAGCTCTCGGCGAGGATGTGCGAGAGCTCTCGGTCGAGATCGAAGTGCCGGTGCTCGGTGCCCGGGGGCACCGCCGCGTCGGTCCGCTTGAGGAAGGACTCCAGCGCACGCGCCGGGGCTTCCAGCAGGGCTTCTCCTTCCGGAGAGCTCAACGCGATGCAGACGACGCCCTGCCCGTGGCTGCGGGAGGGCCAGACACGGACGTCTCCGGTACCGGTGGGACGGTGGAGTCCTTCCGCCAGCAGATCGCGGGCGAACACCCACTCGACCGTCTCGTCGGCGCCGGTGTGGAAGGTGGCGTGCACCGCATACGGATCGCTCGTGTCGTAGCGGAGGCCTGCCGGCACCGGCAGGGACGACTCGCTGGACACGATGAGGCGCAGGTGCAGCTCGCAGCTGACCACGGTGTTCATAAGCGCCAGGGCCTTTCGCTCAGTGTGCGCTCGGGGATCGCACGTCGGCTTCGGGACCATCCCACCTATGGGACCGCTGTAAACCCCTCTGTCCGGATAAGTACGGCCCCGATACCCCATTCAGCTCAGCAGTCACAAACACCACAGCCGTTGCGGAACAGCTCGTGAGCGGCGGTCGCATTCGGTCGCCAAACGGCGGGTTCCGGTCAGTCCGTGACGCCGCGGCGGCGTGCCGGAGCACCCCTCGGAATGCGGTAGTGTTTTCCCTGCACCCGGGCGATTAGCTCAGTGGGAGAGCGCTTCGTTCACA
>NZ_JBHSQJ010000230.1:0-1572 GCF_042658505.1 Streptacidiphilus monticola
CCGCACCTGCCGTCCCGGCCGCACTGCACGCCGCCGCCACGGCCGAAACCGCCGCCCGTGCCGGCGAAGCCGCGACCGCAAGTGCCGCCGCCGGCACCGAAGCTGACACACCATCCGGCCCCGCCGTCGCACCAGCCGAGGCCGGCCCCTGCGCCGACGCCCGTGCACACGCATGCCGTCGTGGCTGCGCCGCACCCTGTCGTCGACACGGCCGTGCCCGCGACGACGGGTGCGCCGGAGGCCGCTTTCGTCTTCGTCGCCATCACTCTGCCCGCACTCGTCGCCGCCGGTGCCGGGCTCATCGGACACGCACTGGGGAGGAACCGTTGATTCTCGGCTTTCTGCTGTTCGCGGGGGCGGGCTGTCTCATCGCCGTGCTGATCCTGGCCGGTTTCGGGCGGACCGAACGCTCGCGCCAAGGAGCCTTCTCGGGTGGGGCGTTGAGCTTCCTCGGCTCCGCGTCGCTGTCGTCCTTCATCCTGATCGCGGCCTTCCTGATCGCCGGGTCCTGGGCCAACCTGAACACCGCGCGAGGGCACACCTTCGACGAGTCGCGCGCCCTGAACGCCGCCTACACGGACGCTGACGCGACGACGCGGCCGCTGCTCAAGTCGTACGTCGAGTCCGTGATCGCGGGGGAGTGGACCACGATGTCGACGCGCCGGGCCGCCGACCCGAGGACGTGGGAGCAGCTGGACGTGGTCCGCGCCCACGTGCAGGCGCTTCCCGAATCAGCCGGTAGGCAGCAGGAGTTGACCGATCTGGCGGGGGTGTACACGGCGCGTCAGATCCGACTCGCCGACATGTCGGCGTCGCTGCCGGCGCCGCTGTATCCCGCGCTGATCTGTACAGGGCTGCTCGTGCTGCTCTACGCCCCGATCGCCGGGCTCACCTTCCATCTGCGCGAGTCGGTGGCCTTGGGGCTGGTCGGCGCGGTGGTCGGCTTCGGCCTGTACATGGTGCTCCACATGACCCACCCGTTCGCCGGACCGGTGCATGTGACGCCGGTGGCGTACGAGCAAAGCCTGGTGCGGTTCGGGCAGTTGGGGGGCGGCGGCGGGGCGGGGTAGGCGCGTGTCGGTGCTGAGGTGCTGAGGTGTTCGGGTGCTGAGGTGTTCAGTTGGGGTGGGGCGGGAGTTCGGAGGCATGGACGATGCCTCGGACTCCCAGGGCCTGGCGGACGTCGTCGCCGAGCGCGTCCGCCTGGTCCACGATCACGCTGCAGCCGGCCCAGGAACCGCCGCAGGCTTCGACCATGGCCTTCACGGTGCGGGCCTGACTACCCGTCTCGATCCAGTCGTCGACGAGGAGCACGTGGTCGGCGGCGGTCACGGAGCGCCGCTGGATGCGCAGGCGGTGGCGAGCGCCGCGGTAGTCCGGGAAGGAGGCATCTCGGGTCAGCTTGGGGCCGGGGAACAGCCCGTGCTCCTTGCGGATGGGCACGAACCCGACGCCCAGCTCAACGGCGACGGCTGCGCCGAACAGGAAGCCGCGGGACTCCACTCCGCAGACGGCGGAGCGGAGCGAGCAGCACGGCGCCCAACCCGCCCAACGGCCAATGCCGTTGCAAGC
>NZ_JBHSQJ010000231.1:0-1725 GCF_042658505.1 Streptacidiphilus monticola
CGTCGGGGCGGCGGGCGTGGCGGCGTGCTGCTGGGCGGGCGGGGTTTCGGTCGTGGCCCGCGCAGGGGGCGCTACCCAGGGATCCCACGGCCGCGCGGACGCCCGGTCGGACAGGGTCGCCGCGCGCTGCTCCAACTCGGCCACTCTGCGGCGCAGTTCGGTGATCCGGCTGGAGATCCGAGCGTAGTAGTCCTGGGCCCAGGCCAGTTCGCTCTCGACGGCCCGCCGTTCGGCCGGGTCGGCGCTCGCGGCCTGGAACTCGTGTATCTGCCGCAGGCGTTGCGCGGCCTGCTGCTGCTCCCAGCGCAGCAGCCGCAGCCGTTCGGTGAGCAGGGGGTGTGCGCCCGGGGCGCGGTCGTGGGCCCGGACGGAGGCGTCGTACAGCAGGCGGGCGCGGACGTGCTCGCGGCGGGCGGCATCCGGGCCATGGACGGCGGCGAGATCCTCGAGCAGGGACGCGACCACGTCCCACGGCGGCACCTCCCGGCCCTCCAGGCAGGCGCGCATCCCCTCCTCGTCGTGCCGCCGGAACTCGCGGAACCAGGTGCCGTCCCGGTCGACGGCCGGCACGACCGCCGCGTTGAGGTACTGCGCGAAGTGCTGCATCTCCCGGGGAAGTTCCGTCAGCCCCGCCATGGCCCTCACATCCGCCCCTGTCTGCTGGTTTCGTCCCGAAAGGCACACAACACCAGGGTTGTTACGCGCCCGCTACGCGGGCTTTGCCGACGTGCTTCCACCCCCGCATGTCCATGCTCGGCGCGTGATGCCGCTCGCAGCCGTCCCTGTCCCGGCGGTCCGACGACGGCAGGCGGCATGCTTCGGTTGGCACGCAGGGCCGCTGAGTATGCGTCAGCGACGGACGATGCCTCGCTCCTGACCGGGACCGTTCGGCGAGTTCCGCCGGCGCCGTCCCGCCCGGAAGCAGGCCGCGCCCGCCGGTGACCGTCCGTCCGGGCCGGTGCAGCCGGGGGCCTCGTACGGCTCGACGCGCTGAGGCGCCGAGGCGACGGCCGTGAAGGTGCCCGCGCCGTCGTCGGCACCCGGACGCCGGACGACCTCGACATCGGTGCGCGCCGTCCCCGGCGATCGACGGCCGTGGACGGCACGATGGGCCGTTTCCGTCCCGAAGCGGCCCCGAGGAGGGGCACTTCGCGGAGGGGCGGCCTACTTCACGTGAAAGAAGCCGTACCAGACGTGGCGGGTCCACGGCCGGTAGAAGCCCACGCCCTTTCCGGGATGCTCGGCTTCCAGCCAGGTGTGCCGGTTGACGTAGATCCCGACGTGGTAGACGTGGCCGCTCGCGTCGTGCACGAAGAACAGGTCGCCGGGCTTGGGGTGGCGGGTGTGGTGCGCGGCGCGGAACTGGGCCGCGGCAGTCCGCGGGATGCGGACGTGGAGCCTGGCGAACACGTACTTGGTGAAGCCCGAGCAGTCGAACCCGGTGCGGGGGTGGTTGCCTCCCCACACGAACGGCACTCCCCGGTAGCGCGCGCCCATGGCGATGATCCGCGCCCCGGGCGAGTGCACGGTGTGCGCGGGGCGCGCGACGGCGCCGGCCGGGAAGGCGACCTGGGCGATCGGTAAGGACACCGCGAGCGCGAGTCCGGCGATGGTCCTCTTCATGAAGGCACTCCCGTGGCTACTCGATGTCGGTTGTCACCCGGGTCGGCTCCCGGCCGTGGAGGGGACGGCTGCGCCCGACGCTGCCCGCGCCCTTGCCGCGGC
>NZ_JBHSQJ010000232.1:0-2112 GCF_042658505.1 Streptacidiphilus monticola
CGCCGCCACCCGCGCCAAGGAGCTCAAGCAGGAGACCCTGAGCCACGCGGCCAGTGCGCAGATGAGCCTGCTGGACATGGCCGACCTGGTCGAGGTCGAGGGCATGCCGAACGCCATGCGGGAGCTCTCGGAGGCCAAGAAGCGCGATGCGGCCGAAGGCAAGGGCGGGCGCGGGCACTGGCAGCACGCCATGTCCAAGCTGCGGCAGCAGCAGGAGACCACGGCGCGGATCGAGGCCACCCGCACCGAGTTGAAGGCCGCCCAGGTGCCCGAGGTCCGCGCCGCCTACTGGACCGGGTACGGGGAGAAGCCGAAGCAGCTGGACCTGTCCGAGCTGCGCACCGACCTGGGTAACCCGCTCACCGCCACCATGCACGCCGCCTGCCCCGGCCACGCGGCCCGGATCGACACCGAGACGGGACAGGCGGTGTACGTCTGCCGGGACCCCAAGGCATACGGGCACAAGCTCCCGCCCAAGCCCCCCGCGAACAAGCGCACCCCGGAGGAGCAGGCCAAGCACGCCCGCACCGTCTCCCACAACCGGGCGTGGAAGGCCGCCCGCACGGTGCGGCACCAGTTCATCACCGAACTGGTCGCCAGGGCGAAGGTGTCCGATCCGGTGCAGTTGTTCTGCCTGGCGAACCTGCTGCACAGCGGGCCCGGCAGCTACCACTACGCCAACAAGCGGGAGTTCGGCTACATCGCCGCCTTCCTCGGTACCGCCAAGCCCACGTTCGTCGGCGCGCGCAGCGAAGCGTTCATGCCCCAGATCACCAAGGCCATGAAGGGCCGCCGCAGCGCGAACCTCCTGCTCGCCCACATCGCCGCCGTGATCGAACTCGACATGGGCGACCGCGCCTGGGACAGCCCCCAGCCCCACATCCGCGAATGGCTCCGCCTGCTCGCCGCCGAGGGCTACACCCTCTCCGAGATCGAAGCCGAGATCACCGGCCCGCTCACCCCCGAGACCGCCACCGACCAGCCGACGCCCGACAACGGCGACGGCACGGAGACGCACGACGCCGAGGACGCGGAGGCTTCTGCGGTGGCCGCCTGACCAGCCGTCACCCCGCACGCGGGGCCGCCATCCGAACCGGGTGGCGGCCCCGCCGCACACCACCCCACCCGTGCCCCACCGCGCGCCGCCCGTCAGGCCGGCGCTCCCCCCGTCATGCCCGCACGCCGGGCCACCCAGCGAAGGAGAACCCCGTCATGACGCTGTCGAAGGACGAGGCCAAGGCTCACCGCCAAGCCTGCCAACTGCTCGCGCTGCGCCGGGAGCTGACCGAGGACGAACGCGAGTTCGTGCTCGACAACTGGCACGAGGCCGCGAACCCCGGACGGCGGCTGGACGGCGCGTTCTTCACCCCCGGCGACCTCGCCTTTGACCTGCGGCTGGAGATCGGCGGCACCCGCGTGCTGGACCTGTGCGCCGGGATCGGCCGCCTCGCCTGGGCCGCGCGCGACCTGTGGGTGCGCCGCTGGGAGAACCAGCCCCCGCGTGAGCTGGTGTGTGTGGAGCGCAACCCCGACTACGTCGCCGTGGGCCGCAAGGTACTGCCCGAGGCGCGGTGGATCTGCGCCGACGTTCTCGACCTGACCGCCATGGCCGCCGAGTTGGGCCGGTTCGACACCGTGGTCGCCAACCCGCCGTTCGGCCGGATCGACCGGGGCGGCAAGAACGCGCCCGGCTACACCGGGGCGCGGTTCGAGTTCCACGTCATCGCCGTCGCCGCGCAGTTCGGCCGCCGAGGGGTTTTCCTGCTCCCCCAGACCTCCGCCCCGTTCCAGCTCAGCGGCCGCAACTACCACCGCCGGGTCCCCAACCGAGACTGCGAGCAGTTCACCCAGGCCACCGGCATCGAGTTGCACGCCGGAGTCGGCATCGACACCACCGCCTACCCCGACTTCCGCAACACCGCCGTGCGCACCGAAGTCGTCGTCTGCGACTTCCCCGACCGCCCCCTCACACCCGCACCCGCACCTGCCGTGTCCGCGCCCGCACCAGCACGCGCCCCCGCCAGCACATGCCCTGCCCCCTCTTCGACCCGGCCCGCGCAGCCCCGGGCGAGCGAGCAACTCGACCTGTTCACCGCCTGACCCGCGCCCGCA
>NZ_JBHSQJ010000233.1:0-2244 GCF_042658505.1 Streptacidiphilus monticola
CTGGCCTTCCCCGAGGGCATCACCGACCACTCGCCCGCCGATCTGGCCGCCACCGTCCTCGACTACGCCCACGCGGCCAGCCTCGCCCAGGCCGACGAGCATCCCCACCTCACCCCGCTCGCGCTGGTCACCGCCACGCTGACAGGCGACGCCGCCGCTCCCGGCTGGGCGCTCGCGGCCTTCGGCCTGCGCCTCCGCTCGCACCTGGCACTGCTGCGCGCCCTGCTCGCCTACTGCGCCCGCGACCTGCCCGTCACACCCGTCCCCATGCGGCTGCTGCTGGCCGAACTGGCCAACCCGACCACCCTGCAACCATGACCAGCCCGCAGACCTACGAGGAGCGGGAGAACCAGATGCGGGCCGACCTGCATCACCTCGCTCGCACGCTGCCCGGCCTGCTCACCCAGCCCACAGGGCAGAGGTGGCAGGCCGACACCAGGCCGATCAACTGGCCCAGCCCCGCGCTGTGGCTGACCCGCGATGACGGCATGGGCCTGACGTTCCGCCCAGAGCGGCACCGCTCGTGGCGGTGGGAGGTCCTCGGGCGGCAGCCCGACCTGCTGCCCGACAGTCTGCGGTACGGCATCGAGACCGGCCGGATCACCGTCACCCGCGCCAAGACCCCCGAGGAGATCGCCACCGACATCCGGCGCCGCCTGCTCCCCGAACTCGACCAGGCAGCAAGGGAGATCGGCGCCCGGCAGATGGCCCACTCCGCCGCCGTCGCCGTGGTCGAAGAGACCGTCCGGCTGCTGGAGAGCGTGCCCGGCGTCACCAGCCACGCGCTGACCGAAGCCGACCGGCGCGACGGCCGCGACGACCGCCGCACCCTCGACTGGAACCGGCAGGCCCCCTACGACCACCCCCACGCTCGCATCCACGTCCGGCACGACGACGGCCGCGCGGTCCTGGAAATGGAGGGCCGCTACCTGACCCCCGCGGTCATGCACGCCGCCCTGGCCGCCATGCACGCCGCGCTCACCACAGCCACCCCGGCCGTGCGCGCGAGCTGACGCCCCGCACCCCCACCCCTACCGCCCCGACGCCCGGAAGGGAGCTTCGCCATGCCCTACATCCCCACGCCCTACCTCGCGCCCGAGGACGAGTTCGACATGTACGGCCTGGAACTGCCGCTGGGGACCTGGGCCTACAACCTCGACGACCACACCGTCTACGGCCCCGGCCTGTATCCGCTGTACGACGAGGTCACCCGTACCGAGGCCGTCCCCGGCGCTGGCACCCTGGCCAGGCATCAAGTCCCCACGGGCCGCACCGTCCCCGCGGGCAGCGTCCGCCTCTCCCCTGACTGCGCGTTCCAGTCGTGGCGCAACGAGCACGTGCTCATCAGCCCGCACTGCGACCTGGTCGAAGCCAGGCTGCGCCTGTTCGTGGCCCGGCGCGGCATGGGTGCGACGGTGCGCCGGGCCACGGTGGTGCTCGACCTGCACGCCCGCACGGTGGCGCTGCCCGGTGCCCTGCCCGAGGAGCTGTGCGAGCAGGCCGCCGTCAAGGGCCGCCGCATCCTCGCCCTGCTGGACGCCGCCCGCGCCGAACGCGACGCCGGCCTCACCGTGCCCGAGGCGATCCTCGCCCGCCCAGACGCCCCGCAGCCGCACCCCGCCACCTGACGACCCGTCAACCCTGCTGGGCCCCGGCCACCGGCCGGGGGCGCTCCCTCAACACGCCCTTGGAGGCTCACCGTGACCGTGAAGTTGAAGACCCGGAAGCCCACCGGGCTCGTGCCCTGGCCGTTCATCCTGCTGGAAGGCGAGGAGAGCGCGGGCAAGACCTACGCCGCCGCCGAGTTCACCAAGTCCAAGCGGATCGGCCCCGCCTACTGGGTCGACCTCGCGGAGGGCAGCGCCGACGAGTACGCCGCCATCCCCGGCGCGAAGTTCACGATCATCGACCACGACGGCACGTTCCGCGACATCCGCGAGCAGATCGAAGCCGTCCACGCCGAGGCCCGCAAAGCCGCCGTCGCGAAGCAGCCCCCAGTCGTGCTGATCGTGGACACCGCCACCGCGCTGTGGCGGATGCTCACCACCTGGACCCACGAACGCGCCCGGCGCAGCCGCTACAACGCCAAGGTGCTGCAGGACGACCCGGACGCCGCGATCGACGTCGCGATGAACCTGTGGAACGACGCCAACGAGCGCTGGCAGCAGGTGATGTACCTGCTCCAGACGTTCCCCGGCATCGTCGTCATCACCGCCCGCGGCCGGGAAGTCACCGCGATCGACG
>NZ_JBHSQJ010000234.1:0-2260 GCF_042658505.1 Streptacidiphilus monticola
CTGCCTGCCTCCGCGCGGATGCCCGGAGCGCCGCTGTCCACGAGCCACGGGCCACGGGCGCTCGCCCCCGATCCGGAGGCTGAGCCGGCGCGCTCGCTCGACCTCGGGGCGGGGACGTCCGGCCACGGGCCAGGGGCTGCGGGCTCCCCGGCCGGTGCGGGCCAGGGCGGGGCGACCGGTTCCAGATGCTCCACCTGGGCCAGCTCCGTGCCCGCCTCCGTGGCGAGGGCGTCCAGCCAGGCGGCGTATCCGCCGTCGTCCAGGGCCTGCAGACGGACCGTCAGGTCCAGGCCCGGCAAGGCGCCGACGCCTCGGGAGGGCAGGGTCCAGCGCGCGACCGGGCCCGCCCCCGGTGGGGGTGCCGCCGTCACCACGGCGACGCTGCCACGTGGGCGGGCGTCGAGCAGGCGGCCGAGCGCGGAGGGGAGGTCGCCGGACGGGTACTCCGCACACAGCACGACGTCCGGGGCCCAGATGTCACCGCCGACTCCCCGCGCCCGCGCGTCGCGCGGAGTCGCCGCCCCGACCGCGAGGAGCTCCGCCCGCACGTCGCGGTCGCGCTCGCGCAGGGCCACCAGGGCGTGCTCCAGGTCCGGATGCACCGTCAGCCGGTCCTCCGCGAGCACCGCCAGGTCCTCCGCCACGCCCACGACGTGCACCCCGACCCGGTCCGCCAGCGGGGTCAGCGTCAACTCCAGCGCCAGCGTGCGCAGGACGGCCCGCACGTCCTCCGGCGGGCCGGAGACGTGGAGCAGCCGCACGGCCTCCAGGTCGAGCAGCACCGTGGCGCCGTCGTCGCTGGTGCCGACGCTGACCAGCGCCGGGTAGGGGGCGACGATGCCGCGGACGGCTTCGGCGCCCAGCAGCCCGAACTCCTCCTCCGTGCACCACCACACCGTCGAGGCGTGCGCGGCGCGGAACGGCGGGATGGGCGGGGCCGGGGTCGCGAGGTAGAGCTCGACCGTGCCGGTGGCGGTGATCCGTGCCAGCGTCAGCGGGGGCAGCCGCAGGCCGTCCCTGATGACGTTGCGGGCCATGCTGCGCAGAGCCCGGTCGAGGAGGTCCAGCCCGTTCTCCGCGCTCTGCTCGGGCTGGAGCTCCGGTTCGGGCAGCACGAACTGAGGCGCAGAGGAGGGGACCGGCGGCTGACCGGAGTGAGCCGCCGCGTCCGACTGCGGTCGCGCGGGCAGGGCGTGACGACGTGTCAGCGGACGGCCTGCCGCCCGTCGGCGGGCGCGGCGGCGCGCGAGCGCGCCCCCGAGGACGGCGAGCAGGACCGCGCTGCCGAGCCCCGCCAGCTGCTCCGCGCTGGAGGCGGTGAAGCCGGTGCGGCCACCTGCCTCCGGGACGGCCGCTGCGGCGGAGGGGGCGCCCGTGCCCGTGCCGGAGGACGTGCCGGGGTCCGACGCGGAAGCGCTCCCGCTCGGCGTCGCGCCACTGTCACCGCCTGTCGGCCCGAAGGCGGAGCCGCCGCCTGCCGTCGTGGACGGCGTGGGCGTCGACTTCGGTGTCGATGTCGGCGTCGGCGTCGGTGCAGGCGCGGACGCCCCACTGGACGAACTGCCCGACCCGGCTCCCGACCCGGCCCCCGGGCCGGAGCCCGCACCCGAGCCCGTGGAGCCGTGACCGGCGCCGGAGCCCTGACCGGGGCCGGGAGCCGAACCGGAGCCGGAACCCGCGCCCTGGCCGGGGTGCGCGCCGTGGCCGGAGCCGGACCCGTGGCCGCCCGAGCCGCCCTTCGGTCGGGTCCCGGGGATGGTGAGCACCATGCCGGGCTGGATCACGTCGGGATCGGTGAGACGGGTGCCGTGCGGGCCGGGAACCCCCTCGTTCGCGGCGTAGAGCTCGGGCCACAGGTCGGCAGCCCCCAACTCCCGCTCGGCGATGGCCGACAGCGTGTCCCCGGGCTCGACGGTGACGTGCTTCCCGCCGCGCGGCAGGGCAGGCCTCCGGGTCGTCGGACCGCTCGTGGCCCCGCCCGCCGCGCCCCCCGCGCCCGCCGCGTCATGCGGCAGGAGCAGCTTCCAGCCGGGGTGAATGGGGCGGTCCGCGTCGAAGACGCGGCCTTCGGCGTCCATCACCCGGCCCGCGTTCAGGCGAGCGATCTCGCGCCACCGGGTCCCCGAGCCCAACTCCCTTTCGGCGATGCTCCACAGACTCTCGGCGGGCTTCGTGTCCCGCACCGTGTAGACCGGGAGGGAATGTCCGGCGACCGCGCCCGACTCCGCCGCGGTCGCTGCCGCGGCCGCACCCATCACCC
>NZ_JBHSQJ010000235.1:0-2301 GCF_042658505.1 Streptacidiphilus monticola
CTGCCGCCTGCCCGGCTGAGGATCGATTTTCCGTTCAGCTTCTGCCAGGAAGGATCCAGCAGACATGGCTTACCTGTCCGATCAGGCCGAGGACCGCTTCGTGGACGGCCCCGCAGGGGAACGCTTCCACTACCGCCGCTTCGGCCGGCCCGCGACGGTCCCGCTGGTCCTGTGCATGCGCGCGGCACCACCGACCACTGGGACCCCGAACTGCTCGACGCCCTGGCCGCCGAACGCGAGGTCATCGTCTTCGACAACCGCGGCACCGCGGGCTCGACCGGGGTCGCCCCCACCACCATCGACGGCCTCGCCGACGGCGCCATCGCCTTCATCCGGGCGCTCGGCCTGCAGCAGGTCGACGTCATGGGCTGGTCCCTGGGGGGCATCGTGGCCCAGGGCACCGCCCTGCGCGCCCCGGAACTGGTGCGGCGCCTGATCGTCGCCGGAAGCACCCCGGCCGGGGTCCCGAACCAGCCGACGCCGCCGCCCCGCGTCGGCGAGATCCTCACGCACGCCGTCAACGGCGACGACGACTACCTGTACCTGTTCTTCCCCGAGACCGACGAGGGCCGGGCCGCGGGCCTGGCGTCGCTGCGCCGCCTGGACACCCGGCTCGCGCGGTCGCATGCGGCAGTCCAGGACGAGACCTACCGCGCCCAACTCGCCGCCATCGCGGCCTTCAGCGGCTACTACGACAGGCTCCCCGAGCTGAAACTGCCGGTGCTGGTCGCCAACGGAGCCCATGATGTCATGATCAACTCCTACGCCAGCTACCGGATCTAATCGCAGTGCACCGGGCTTCAGCCCGGTGGTGAAGCGATTCTGAGCCCTGCCGTGACGTGCGGGTTTGCACCCTCCCGCGCTGTTGTCAGTGCCACCCGATAGGTTGATCATTATGCAGCTCCGGTACTCCTTCCGCCTCTATCCGAACGGGCCTCAGCGTTCAGCGCTGGCCCGGGCGTTCGGGTGTGCGCGGGTGGTGTACAACGACGCGTTGCGGACCCGTGAGGACGCCCGCGCGGCGGGTCTGCCGTTCGTCTCGTCCGGGGTGCTGTCGAAGGCGCTGACGGAGGCGAAGAAGACCGAGGCCCGTTCCTGGCTCGGTGAGGTGTCGGCCGTGGTCCTGCAACAGTCTCTCCGGGACCTGGACACGGCCTACCGGAACTTCTTCGATGGCTTGAAGGGCAAGCGCCCGCGCACGGGTCCTCCCCGGTTCAAGAGCCGCAAGGACAACCGGCAGGCGATCAGGTTCACCGCGAATGCCCGCTGGTCGATCACCACGGGCGGTGACCTGTCGTTGCCGAAGATCGGCGACGTGCGGGTGAAGTGGTCGCGTGCGTTGCCGTCGGTTCCGTCCACGGTGACGGTGGTCAAGGACGCCGCCGGGCGGTACTTCTGCTCGTTCGTGGTGGAGACCGACCCGGCAACCGACCTGACACGGATGCCGCAGACACAGGCCGTGGTCGGCATCGACCTCGGGCTCACCCACTTCGCGATTCTCTCCGACGGACGCAAGATCGACAGCCCGAAGTTCCTGCGCCGAGCCGAGAAGAAGTTGAAGCGCGCGCAGCAATCCCTGAGCCGTAAGGCCAAGGGGTCGAAGAACCGGGACAAGGCCCGCATCAAGGTCGCCCGCGCTCATGGCCGGGTGGCCGACGCGCGACGCGAGTTCCACCACCAGCTCTCCACCGAGTTGATCCGCGATAACCAAGCGGTCGCCGTGGAAAACCTGGCGGTCAAGGCACTCGCCCGCACGCGCATGGCCAAGTCCGTGCACGACGCCGGATGGTCGCAGTTCGTCACCATGCTGGAGTACAAGGCCGCCCGGTACGGGCGCGCCTTCCACCGCATAGGCCGCTTCGAGCCCACCTCGCAGGTCTGCTGCGTATGCGGCGTCAAGGACGGCCCCAAGGCGCTCAACGTCCGCGAGTGGACATGCGGAGCGTGCGGGACCGTCCTCGACCGGGACATCAACGCGGCGGTCAACGTCGTCAAGGCCGCCGGACTGGCGGTGTCAGCCTGTCGAGCGCAGGTAAGACCGGTACTCGTACCGGCACAGCGCGATGAAGCAGGAACCCGCCCAAACGCCGCGCCATCCGTGCGCAGCGCGGAGGGAATCGCCGTCCTTTAAGGGCCGCGAGGATGTCAAGCGATGTCGCAGCGGCTCCCCGACGCCAAGGTCGTCCTGTACAGCGACGCCGGGCACGGCTTCCTCTTGCAGCACATCGAGGACTTCGCCCACGAGGTCAACCGCTTCCTGGCCTAGCTGTATTGACCACGAGCGTTGTTGACAGTCCGGGA
>NZ_JBHSQJ010000236.1:0-2373 GCF_042658505.1 Streptacidiphilus monticola
ACCCGTACGGGGCTGAGCACGAAAACGCGTACGCCGACAGACGTCGTCCTGCTGGTGGTGCGCCAGTCCCTCGCCCAGGTGGTGGCCGCGGCGCCGGTGGTGGCGGCGCTGCGGCGGGATCTGATGCAGCACGGTGCCGGGGCGGACGGGCTGGGTCTTTTGGTGGTGGGTGAGGAGAAGGCGCCGTCGGTGAGTGAGATCGCCCGCAACCTCGGGGTGGGGGTGCTGGCGCACCTGGACCGGGACGAGGCGAGTGCGCGGATGCTGGCGCACGGCCCCACCGGGCGGGGGTTGTCGTCGCGGGCGACGCTGCTGCGCCAGGCCCGCAGCGCGTGGGAGCCGATCGGGGCGCTGGCGATGCGCCGCCGCGTGCAGCTCGCCCCCGCCGCTGGCACTCAAGGGGCGGTGTATCAGGGGATGGTGAGCCAGCGTGGCTGACACGATGCCCAGGCCCGCGCACGAGACGGGCACGGTGGCCGGTGGGGCGTTGGGTCCGAAGCTGGCCGCGGCGCTGAGGGGTCCCGGCCCGGCCGCGGTCACGGCGCCTGTGCCCGGGGCGGTCGCGGCGGTCCCGCAGCCGGCACCTGCCGCGGTGAGTGGTCGGGCGGGGGTGCTGCCGGTGGGGTTCGACGTGATCGAGGACCTGCGGGGCCGGGTCGCCGCCCAGCTGTCCGAGGAGTCCCTGCGCGGTGAGAACGCCGCCCTGTCCGCGGCCGATGTGCGCCAGCTCGGGCTGCGGCTGGTCAAGCAGGTCGTGGCCGAGTGGGCGACCCACTACGCCACGACCGTGCGGCTGCTGTCGGGCGAGGAGGAGCAGGCGATCCGCGCGGCGGTCGTCGACGCCCTGTTCCGCGCCGGGCGGTTGCAGCCGCTGCTGGACGACCCGGCCGTGGAGAACATCCTCATCGACGGCTGCGACCAGGTGTTCGTCGACTACGTCGACCGCCCGGCCGCCCCCGTCGCCCCGATCGCCGGCTCCGATTCTCAACTCGTGAACCTGATCAACCAGTTGGCCCGCAACCAGGGCCAGGGCGAGCGCGCGTTGACCCCGGCCACACCGAACCTGAACCTGCGGCTGGCCGACGGCTCCCGCCTGGCCGCCTCCTACCTGGTCACCCCCCGCCCGCATGTGGTGATCCGCAAGCACCGCATGCGGCAGTCCCACCTGAAAGACCTGGTCGCCTGGGGCACCATCGACAGTGCGCTGGAGCAGTTCCTCCTGGCCCTGGTGAAGGCGCGGAAGAACGTCGTCATCGCCGGCAGCCAGGGGGTGGGCAAGACCAGCCTGCTGCGCGCGATGGCCCGCGAGATCGCGGCCGGGGAACGGGTCGGCACCCTGGAGTCGGAGTACGAGCTGTTCCTGCACGAGCTCGACGGCGGCCCGACCGTGGTCGCCTACGAGGCCCGCGAGGGCAACGGCGAACGCAGCGCGGACGGCCGCATGGCGGGCGAACTGACCCTGTCCGACCTGTTCCCGCAGCTGCTGCGGATGAGCTTGCGCCGCGTCATCGTCGGCGAGGTCCGCTCCATCGAGGTCGTGCCGATGCTGCACGCCATGAACGAGGGCGAGGGCGGCTCCATGTGCACCGTCCACGCCCGCACCGCCCACTCCGTGGTCGAACGCCTGGTCACCCTGTGCCTGGAGGCCGGGATCGGGATGACCGAGGCGCTGGCGCACCGGCTGATCGCGAACGCCGTCGACTTCATCGTCTACGTGCGCCTGGTCGATGAGACCGAAGTGGGGGGCCGCAAGTGGCGGTTCGTCTCCCACGTCGTCGAGGTCACCGGCCTGGGCGAGGGCGGCCGCCCCGCGCTGCAGACCGTGTTCGGCCCCAAGGAGGAAGCCGGGCGCCGCGAACCGCGGGCCGTGCCGCTGCTGGCGCCGGTGTGCCTGCCCGACCTGGAACGCGCAGGGTTCCACCGCGGCTGGCTGCAGCAGCCCTTCGGCGCCTGGACCAGCGACATGAAGACGGTGATGCCCCTATGAACCAGACCAGTCTCGCGATCCTGGCCGCTGGCTTCGCGGTCGTCGCGGTGGCCGGGGTGTTCCTGGCGGTGGCCGGGATCATCGGCGTCGAGAACAAGCCGGTGCGCCGCCGCAGCCGGATGCAGCGCAAACTGCGCGCCGTCCTCGGCGCCAACGGCCCCGCAGCCGGTGCTGCGAACGGCGGTGCGGGTGGGGCGCGTTGGTGGGTGCAGCGCCGCGCGAAGGTCATCGCGGCGGGTGTCGTCGCGGTGGGGGTGTGGGTGGTCACCGCGTGGCCGATGGCCGGCCTCCTGGCCGGCGCCGGTGTGCTCGGGTTGTCGTGGATGCTCAACCCCGGCGCCGAACACGCCCGCGCCATCGACAAGCTCGAAGCCTTGGAGGAGTGG
>NZ_JBHSQJ010000237.1:0-2426 GCF_042658505.1 Streptacidiphilus monticola
GTCCGCACCTGCTCGGGCGCGTCGGCGGCGGCGAGTCCGTGGGCAGCGACGGGCCCCAGCGCGTCGCGCAGGCGCTCGGCCGCGCCGTGACGGTCCCGCCACCAGCCGTCCGGGACCGAGCCCACGACATTGGCGGCGTCCACGACCAGGAGCGGCAGGGCAGGGTCCGATTCCATGGACCGAAGCCTGCCACAGCCCCGGCTCAGAGCAGGGACAGCTGCTCCGGCTCCGGCTCGGGTTCCACCGCGGTCTCCGGCGGAGCCGGGTCCGCCCCGCGTCGCGTCGGGCCGCCGAGGCCGTAGGCGGAGGCCAACTCCCGGACCTGGCGCACGATCCGGCGCTGGTACCAGTCGGGCGCGTAGGAACCGTCCCGGTAGAGGCGCCGGTACGGCGCCACCAGCTCCGGGTGACGACGCGTCAGCCAGGCGTGGTACCACTCGCGGGCCCCGGGGCGGAGGTGGAGCACGATGGGGGTCACCGACACCGCGCCCGCCGCCGCGACGGCGCGCACGGTCGACTCCAACTGCTCGGGCGCGTCCGAGAGATAGGGCAGGATCGGCGCCATCAGCACATTGCAGGGGATGCCGGCGTCGTTGAGCGCCCGGCAGGCGTCCAGCCGCGCCCGGGGCGCGGGCGTCCCCGGCTCCACGTCACGCCAGAGCCCCTCGTCGGTGAAGCCGACCGACACCGCCGCGCTCACCTGCGTCACCTCGGCGGCCTGGACCAGCAGGGGCAGGTCGCGCAGGATCAGCGTTCCCTTGGTGAGGATGGAGAACGGGTTCGCCCGGTCGCGCAGCGCGGTGATGATGCCGGGCATCAGCCGGTACCGCCCCTCCGCCCGCTGGTAGGGATCGACGTTGGTGCCCATGGCGACGTGCTCCCCCTGCCAGCGGGGCGCGGCGAGTTCCCGGCGCAGCAGCTCGGGCGCGTTGACCTTGACGATGATCTGGGTGTCGAAGTCGCGCCCGGTATCGAGGTCGAGGTAGCTGTGCGTGTTGCGGGCGAAGCAGTAGACGCAGGCGTGGCTGCAGCCCCGGTACGGGTTGACCGTCCACGAGAACGCCATCCGCGAGCCCGCGGGGACGCGGTTGAGCACGGAGCGGGCGCGGACCTCGTGGAAGGTGATGCCACGGAACTCCGGCGTGTCGAAGGTCCGCGAGACCACGTCCGCCCCGAAGAGCGCGGCGGTGGCGCCGCTTCCCTGGTCGGCGCTCAGGTTCTGCCAGCGCATGGGTTCCTCCTGGTCCGGGACGTTCCTGAGCCCAGAGTAGAACATATGCGCGAATACGGAAGGGTGGGCTGCCTGGGACGTGGGATAGCTTTCCGGGCGAACCGCCGCCCCACTCTCCGAGCGAAGGAGTCCCCCCGATGACCAGCTCCGGCTATGACGCCGGTACCGCAGCCGCCTACCGTGAGGCCCGCGAGATCCCCCGGGAGGGACTGCCTGCCTGGCGGCAGGCGATCGCGGAGGAGGCGGGACTCGCCCCCGGGATGACGGTGCTGGACGTGGGCGCCGGGACGGGGGCTTTCGCCACGGCCTTCCACGACTGGTTCGGCGTCCGGGTCGTGGCCGTCGAACCGGCCGTCGCCATGCGGGAGTTGATCCCCGCCCACCCGGCGGTGGAGGTACGCGAGGGCCGCGCGGAGGCACTGCCCGTCGCCGACGCCAGCGCCGACGCGGCGTGGCTGGGCTCCGTCGTCCACCACCTCGACGACCTGGCCGCCGCCGCCCGCGAGTTGCGGCGCGCGCTGCGGCCGGGCGCCCCTGTGCTGATCCGCAACAGCTTTCCGGGGCGGAGCGAGCGGGACCTGCGGATCCGGTTCTTCCCGGAGACGGCGGAGAGCGTGGCCGGCTACCCGACGGTGGACGAGGTGACCACCGCCTTCGCCACCGCCGGCTTCCGCCGGACGGCGCTCCGCGCCCTCCCCCAGCAGTCCGCTCCCACTCTGGCCGACTTCGCCCGCCGCCTGCGGCGCGAGGCCGACACCAAGCTCCGTGCCCTGGACGACGCCGCGTACGCCCGCGGCCTCGCCCGCCTCCACGCCGCGGCGTCGGCGTCGCCTGAAGAGCCGGCCACGAGTTGGATGGACCTGCTGGTGCTGCGCTGACGCCCTGTCATGTGCCCCGGCGCCGGCGGTACGTGGCTCCCGGACCGGCTGACCCGGCCCGCCTGACGCCCGACCGGCGCGCGCCCGCGGGCCCGGGGGCCCGGGGGCCCGCAGTCCCGGTAGACGCGGGGCCTTCGGCTCACGGCGACCCCAGGCGACACCGGCCACAGACCCATCAGGCCCAGGCCCGCCGGACGCGGAGCGCGGGACGCACGGCCCTCAGCCCAGGGCCCGCCCGGGCCACGGAACGCGGGGCACGGGGCCCAGGGCGGCGGGCACGGGGCGGCAGGCCCGGGGCGCGGGGGCCGGGGCGCCGG
>NZ_JBHSQJ010000238.1:0-2433 GCF_042658505.1 Streptacidiphilus monticola
CACGGCACTGAGCAGACCGGGCACATCCACACCATGCTCGGTCCCGTCGGCGCCAGACACAGGCGCCTGCAGGGCGCTTGCCTGAATGTTTCGCCGCCGAAACCGAAAAGCGATGTCTCGCCGGGACGCTAGAGCCCCGGCTCCTGCCTGGTCAAGCCCCAAGTCCGCGGGGTGACCGAAGCGTGATGTTGGCGGCCCCGAATGCCCTGTGGCCTATGCTGCGCGCATGAATCGAGCCGATGACGAGGGACGCGTCACGCTCTCGGACGTCGCCCGCGAGGCCGAAGTATCCATTTCGACCGTTTCGAAAGTCCTCAACGGCCATAGCCACGTCGCCGCTTCCACCCGGGAACGGGTCGAGGAGCTCCTGCTCCGCCACGGCTACCCGCGCGGGCGCCGCGCGGGCGCCGACGCGCCGCTGATCGAGATCGTGTTCCACCAACTCGACAGTCCGTGGGCCATGGAGCTGCTGCGGGGTGTCGAGGCCGTCGCCGCCGTTCGCGGGGCAGGTGTCGTCGTCACGCACAGCGGTTCCCGGCATGCACCGGGGCCCGAGTGGATCGAGGCGGTCGTGCGGCGCAGGCCGCTCGGTGTCGTGCTGGCCTTCTCGAGTCTCTCGCCGGAGCTCAAGCAGCAACTGTGGTCGCGCTCGATCCCGTTCGTGGTGATCGACCCGGCCGGGGATCCCGACCTGGACGTTCCGTCGGTCGGCTCGGCCAACTGGGCCGGCGGCCTGGCCGCCACCCGCCACCTGATCGAACAGGGCCATCGGCGCATCGGGATCATCACCGGTCCCGAGGACATGCTGTGCTCCCTCGCGCGGCTCGACGGCTACCGGTCCGCGCTGACCATGGCCGGTCTGGAGCCGGAGGCGAGCCTGGTCGAGTTCGGCGACTTCCATGCCGAGGGGGGATACCTCTGCGGCGGTCGGCTGCTCGCGCACGAGGAGCGGCCGACCGCCGTGTTCGCCGGCAGCGACCTGCAGGCGCTCGGCGTTCTGGAGGCCGCCCGCGTCCGAGGCCTGCGGGTTCCCGAGGACCTGTCGGTCGTCGGTTACGACGACCTCGAGATCGCCAAGTGGACCAGCCCGGCACTGACCACCGTGCGCCAGCCCCTGCGGGAGATGGCCGAGGAAGCCACTCGGCTCCTGCTCCGGCCGCGTGACGACAAGTCGCCCCTGCCGACTCGCCTGGAACTGTCCACGACACTCGTCGTTCGTGCCAGCACGGCACCCCCACCACAAGGTTGACGAGCGTCACGCCCCACGTCGCCGGCATCCGCGGCACAGCTGAAATATTTCGGACGAGGGGGAGGGGCTCGCTGCAGCCGTCTTCCGGCTCCGTCCGGGCCCCGCAGGTGCGAGGTGCCCCAACGGCCCAAGAGGCCTGCCACGCACTCGTGTCGACGGCCGTCGAATCCGTCCGGTCCGCCCTCTTGACGCGCTGAATCGACGAGCCGTACGGTCCCCACCGTTCGCTGAAAATCGGCATCAATGGCGAAATATTTCGCTCGGTTGATTCTCGTCCACGGAAGGGACA
Organism: Streptacidiphilus monticola; assembly: GCF_042658505.1. Taxonomy (NCBI): domain Bacteria; kingdom Bacillati; phylum Actinomycetota; class Actinomycetes; order Kitasatosporales; family Streptomycetaceae; genus Streptacidiphilus; species Streptacidiphilus monticola. Next base: position 1,539 of record NZ_JBHSQJ010000238.1, read on the forward strand.
TCCATGGGCAGGCACCATTCTCAGCTTGCCCCGCCACCGGTCGGGACGGCTCAGGCGCGACGTCGGCGCCAGAGAGAGCCGGCGTCCCTGCTCCCCGTGGGCGTCGTCGGGCTGGGCGCGGCACGCCCGCACGCTCCTGTGCGGGCGCGCCGCCAGGGTGCTCGGCGACCGTTCGCGCGCCGGCTCCGACTGCCGTGCCGACGCGGCTCCTTCGCCCTGCCGCAGGGCCTGCGACCCGCGGCCGCGGCTGCCCGCACGGAGTCGCACCGCCACCAGCTGTGCAGAATCCCGGGACACGCCATGAAGTCTCAAGCGGGTAACTTTCGAGGTAGTTTCGGAAATTACTCATTGACTCCCCCTCAGGGCCCACGCATACTTCCACCATTCGAAACTTCCCCGTAACGGAGGCGACTCCGTGCGGCGGCACCAGCGGCCAGGCAGGTCGGCAGGAACGTGTCGCGATCCGGAAGCCTGAGATCGCGGTGACCCCAGGATCTCGGCCTGGAGAGCCACCAGCGGACGCACGCGCCGACCTCGCAGGACACACCTGACTGCCCTACCCGATCCAGGCGTCGACCGGCACGCCGAGGGCTCCCCCTTCGCCCACATGTTTCGAACCCTTCGAAAATGATCACCCCACCAAGGAGTCTCCACGATGACGAGGACAACTCGCAGAGCGACGGTCGTCGCGATCGGTCTGGGTATCGCTCTCTCCGCGACCGGTTGTGCCGGGGGTAGCAGCGGCGGCAGCGGCAGCGGTTCGTCCGGCGGGAACGTCACGCTGACCGTCTGGGAGAACGCGCAGCCCGGGCCCGGTGCGGTGTACTGGACGAACGCCGCGAAGGCCTACCACGCTCTGCACCCGAACGTCACGATCAAGATCCAGCAGGTCCAG
>NZ_JBHSQJ010000239.1:0-2564 GCF_042658505.1 Streptacidiphilus monticola
CCGCCGTCCGGGCCCGCGCGGCACGCCAGCGCTGCGCCGACCTGGACGCCCTGAGTGCGGAACTCGCAAGCCGCGCCGCCCAGTTGACGCCCCTGCTGGAGGAGCACGCGGAACTGGCCGAGCTGGCCGCGCTCGTCGCCGGCACCGGCCGCAGCAACCGCCGCCGGATGTCTCTGGAGAACTACGTGCTCGCGGCGCGCCTGGAGTCCGTGGCGGCCTCGGCCGGGGCACGGCTGGCCGTCATGTCCGGCGGCCGGTACACCCTGGTCCACAGCGACGCCCTGGCCAAGGGCAACGCCCGCTCCGGTCTCGGCCTCAAGGTCGTCGACGCCTGGACCGGCCAGGAGCGGGACACGGCCACCCTGTCCGGCGGCGAGAGCTTCTTCGCCTCCCTGGCGCTGGCCCTGGGCCTGGCCGACGTGGTCACCGACGAGGCCGGCGGCGTCCCGCTGGACACCCTCTTCATCGACGAGGGCTTCGGGTCGCTGGACGCGGAGACCCTGGAGGACGTGCTCAACGTGCTCGACTCGCTGCGCGAGCGCGACCGGGCCGTCGGCATCGTCAGCCACGTGGCGGACCTGCGCGACCGGATCCCGAACCAGCTGGAGGTGCGCAAGACCCGCACCGGGTCCACGCTGCGGCGCGTCCTGGCCTGACCTCTTGCGCGGGGCCGGGGGCGCGGGTTGGACTGGTGCGGACCGTTCCGGTCCACACCGTTCCGGTTCGCCGAGGAGGCAGCTTTGGCCGCACCGCAGGACCCGTCCCCGCAGCCGCAGCACCTGAGCGGGCGTCAGCCCTGGTGGCGCCACGCCGTGATCTACCAGATCTATCCGCGCAGCTTCGCCGACGGCAACGGCGACGGCACCGGGGACATCGCCGGCATCCGCTCCCGGCTCGGCCACCTGGTGGAGCTCGGCGTGGACGCGCTGTGGCTCTCCCCCTGGTACACCTCGCCGCTGGCGGACGGCGGCTACGACGTCGCCGACTACCGCGACATCGACCCCCGCTTCGGCACCCTGGAGGAGGCCCGCGCGCTGGTCGCGGAGGCGCACGAGCTGGGGCTTCGGGTCATCGTCGACATCGTGCCCAACCACTCCTCCGACGAGCACCCCTGGTTCCGTGCGGCGATCGCCGCCGGCCCCGGCTCACCGGAGCGCGCCCGCTACCACTTCCGTCCCGGGCGCGGCGCCCACGGCGAACTGCCGCCCAACGACTGGCAGTCCCACTTCGGCGGCCCCGCCTGGCACCGGCTCCCCGACGGCGAGTGGTACCTGCACATGTTCGCGCCCGAGCAGCCTGACTGGAACTGGGAGCACCCGGAGGTGCGGGCCGAGTTCGAGTCCGTGCTGCGGTTCTGGCTGGACCTGGGGGTGGACGGCTTCCGCATCGACGTGACGGACCACCTGGTCAAGGAGTCCGGCCTGCCGGACGCGGAGGGCCACCACCACCGGCCCCACCCGTGGCGGGACCAGGAGGGCGTGCACGAGGTCTACCGCGCCTGGCGCGCCATCGCGGACTCCTACCCCGGCGAGCGCGCCTTCGTCGCCGAGCTGTGGGAGACCGACCCGCACCGGTTCGCCCGCTACCTGCGCCCCGACGAGTTGCACACCGCCTTCAACTTCCCGCTGCTGAAGTCGGCGTGGGACGCGGCGGAGCTGCGGCAGGTCGTGGACGACACGCTCGCCGCCCACGCCCTGGTCGGCGCCCCGGCCACCTGGGTGCTCAGCAACCACGACACGACCCGGCACGTGACCCGCTACGGACGCGCCGACACCCGCTACGACTTCGAGCGCCACCTGCGCCACGGCCTGCCCGTGGACCTGGAGTTGGGCACCCGCCGGGCCCGCGCGGCGGCGCTGCTGACCTTCGCCCTGCCGGGCAGCGTCTACGTCTACCAGGGCGACGAGTTGGGCCTGTGGGAGGTCGAGGACATCCCCGACGAGCTCCGCGAGGACCCCACCTGGCTCCGCTCCGGCGGCGTGGACCGCGGCCGCGACGGCTGCCGCGTACCGCTGCCGTGGAGCGGCGACCGGCCGCCCTTCGGCTTCAACGCGGACGGCAAGCCCCCGTGGCTCGACGTGCAGCCGTCCGCGTGGGCTGCGCTGACGGTCCAGGCGCAGGTCGGCGACCCCGCCTCGCACCTGTCCCTGTACCGGGCGGCCCTGCGGCTGCGGCACGAACTGGAGGGCCTGGGCGACGGCCCGATGGAGTGGCTGCCGAGCCCGGACTCCGTCCTGGACTTCCGCCGGCCCGGCGGATTCCGCTGCGTGGTCAATCTCGGACCCGAGCCCTACGCGCTCCCGGAGGGCGCGGAACTCCTCATCGCCTCGGGTCCGTTGACGGGCCCCACGGTCCCGACGGACACGGCGGTCTGGCTCCGCGAAAGCTGACGCACATGGCTGGAGGCCCCACTCCGCACGGGGGGACGGCTGGGGCCTCCACATTCATCCTACGAGCTGCCGGACACCCAACCAGCGGAAACCCCACCAGGAATCACTGTCCCATCAACCGATGGCACCCACATGCCCCGCAGGGGCACAACCCCGCAGGGGCACAACCCCGCA
>NZ_JBHSQJ010000240.1:0-2765 GCF_042658505.1 Streptacidiphilus monticola
CAGCGTACGCACCTGAGCACTTCACCGAGTACCCCGACAACGTCCGCGCGCCGCAGCAACGCCGCCGGGGACCGCAGCGCGGACACCTCCCCGGCATCCACCACGATCCGGCCGGCATCGATGACCACGTCCATCTGCCGCTCGGCCTCCAGGACCGGCCAGATCCGGTTCAGCTGCTCCCAGGTGCCGGCCATGGCGGTGGCCTGGGAGGGATCGGTCAGCCCGGGCAGCAGCAGCCGCTGCCCGGCCGGCGGATCGAGCGGGACCAGGTGCTGCTCGAAGCTCTCGCCCAGGGTGCCGGCGCGGCTCGCGGCCGCGAGCTGATGCAGCCCGACCGCCGCGGACAGATGCCCTTGGAGGAATCCGGCACGCAGGGTGCCGCCCTGCGGGTCGCACTCCGCCAGCAGCGTGCGGCGCGGTCCGGCGAGCGTCAACGCCAGCGCACTCGTGGTCACGGCGGACGACTTGGCGGACACGAGGGCGATGACGGCCATCAGCGCGTCCCCGGCGCGGTGACGACCGCGACCTGACCTGCGGCGGCCCAGGCGGCGATCTGCGGCGCATCCGCCGGGTCCGCGGCCAGGTCGACCACGACGTTGCCGTTGCTGTCCGGCGCCCCCACCAAGACCACGACCGCCGGAACCGTCAACGGTGCCGCGCTGCTCTTGGTGGCCTGCCCGTTCTGGCCGGGGGTCTGCACCACCGACACGGCCTGCCCAGGCGCCAGCCGACCGGCCGGGATCATCCCCGGCTTCGCCAGCACCCCCACCACGCTCTTGCCCGCCGTCACATCCACGCCCGCGGTCACCGACCCGGGCGTCACCAACATCCCCACAGCCAGATCGGTGGCGGCGGTCTTGCCCACGATCGTCGAACTCCTGCCTACGGCAACCGTCTTGAGCGCCGGATCGGGGGCCACCTGCGCCGTGGTCAGATCGGAGGCCTGCACCACCTGGCCCTTCGCGACCGCGTGGGCGACAGCCAGGACCGCGACACGGTCCCCGGCCTGGTTCACCATCGTGTAAGCGCCCAACGCGCCGACCGCCGCCACCGCGATACCGGCCACCGCCAGCACCGGGCGGCGCGCCCGCCGCGGCGCAGGCTCGGTGATCGGAACCGGGCCCACACCCGCCGGCGCGGACTGCGGCGGCGCGGGCCGCCGCTGCCGAGTGATAGCCATGAAGAAGTCCGTTGTCCTTCAGTCCAGGTGACCACCCCTCAGCTGGGGGCGGTCCGCAGAAGTCAGTTGTTGTTCAGGACCTGCAACTCGCCGATGACCGCGCTGGTCCTCGACTGCCGGGTCACCGAGATCTGGCCGCTCTGCCCGGTCGTCGCCTGCCAGTTCACGACCCACGTCGACGTCGCCGTGATCGGATAGGCACCGCCGGGCTGGTGCGCGGACGTCCGGGTGTAGACGTGGCCGCACGCCGGCATCCGAGCCCCGAACGACGGCTGATACGCCACACCCGCGTCATCACAGGTGACGGTCGTGCCGTCGCCCATGTCCCACGCGATCTGCGAGACCTGGCCGGTCGCGGTCACCGTGACCCCGCTGGCGGACGCCGACGCTGTGTTCGGGCCGTAGGTGGTGGGGGAGACGTTGTCCCACAGCCACACCGGCAGCCCGACCAGGCCTTTGCCCCCGGGCTTCGGCGCGATCCCGATGTCCGGCCCGTTGAGTGTCATCTTGGAGACTGCCTGCTGGGCGAGCTTTGCGATGCTGACTGCGCCGCCATATCCCGGCGGCGGTGTGGCCCGCCACTGAAAGGCGAAGCCTCCGCCTCCGGTCATGTCGCAGCTCACCTGATAGACGGTGCCGTCACCGGGCTGATGTCCCTGCCAGGCCGGATCGCCTGCAGCAGGCTGTGGGTTTGCAGCTTCCCAGTAGCAACCGTCTTGGCTGTTGAACCAGCCCCGGTTCGCGTCGTAGCAGGGGTACTGCTTGCCGTGGAAGGTGCACCCGAGTGACCCGGTCGGCGTGCCCCCTCCTCCGCTCCCCTTGGTGCCGCTTGCTCCGCCGGGCGAGGGCGGTGCGGTCACGCCGACCTGACACTGTCCCTGCAGCAGGCCGCAAGTCACTCCCCCTCCAGCGCCGTCAGCGGCAGCGTGTCCGGCGGTGGCCAAGAGCAGTACGACTGCAGCTGCGGCGGCCCGCGTCAGCAAGACCGGCTCCGATCCAGCACGGCCTGCGTGATCCACCACTGAGTGCCCAGAAGCTGGGCTTGGACTGTCCACGGGTGCCGGTACTGGTGGTCGGTGGCTGCAGGCTTGCCCGTGTCGGAGTTGTAGGTGATGTAGTTGGTGGTGTCCACGCAGTCCGTAATCGTGGCTGTCGGCGTCTTCGCATTCATGTTGAGCGCCGTCACCCTCGGCGAGAGCTGTGGGCGCCCGCGCATCACCAAGTGCTGTTTGGCGTAGGCGTCCACTGTTTGTCGGACCGCACCGTCGGCCTGGCCGCGCATGAACTTCTCCATCTGCACGCCCTTGGTGCTGGCCTGCGCATATGCCTGGATCTGCGTGTCCCAGAACCCGCGGTACGTTGCGAGGATGCTGGCCTTGACAGCAGCCTGCGGATCGGCTGAGAGGCTGGGACTGCTGCTGGCGGAGGGGCTGCCAACGTCGTTGGAGGCTTTGGTGGTGCCGGTGCTGCCGCAGCCGGCCAAAAGGGTCGCGGAGAGGGTCCCGGCCATGAGGACGGCTGTCGTCCTCGCTGCCTGTCGTGCGTAGGCGAAGGTCTTCTGCCGCAGGTTCACGATACGGTCCCC
>NZ_JBHSQJ010000241.1:0-2770 GCF_042658505.1 Streptacidiphilus monticola
TGCCCCCACCGCGACCGGCCCACCACCCGGGGAGGTCCGACGCCGTCTGCGGGACGAACCTCCGTGGGGGGTGTGTTGCTCGCGCCCACGCGGCGGAGCGCACATGTCTACAGCCTCGCGCCCCTTACGGGGGCTACGCGCGGGCGACGAAGACGTGGCCGGCGATGTCCTTGTCGAGTTCCGCGGCTTCGCCGCCACTGCTGACGAGGACCCCGCCCATGGACTCCGTCACGTTCACGATCGCCCCGGGCTGCACGCCCGCCCGCCGCAGCGTGAACATCAACTGGGCGTCCGTCTGGATCGGTTCTCCGATCCGCCGCACCACCACCGACCGCCCCTCCGCACCGGGGGCCAGCTCGTCGAGCGGCACCAGCGCCTCCTCCGCGTCCTCCGCCGGCGTCTCGCCCAGCTCCTCGAGACCGGGGATCGGGTTGCCGTACGGCGACTGCGTCGGGTGCCGCAGCAGCTCCAGCACGCGCCGCTCCACCGCCTCGCTCATCACGTGCTCCCACCGGCACGCCTCGGCGTGCACCTGCTCCCACTCCAGGCCGATCACATCGACCAGCAGGCACTCCGCGATCCGGTGCTTGCGCATCACCCGCGTGGCCAGCCGCCGGCCCTCCGGCGTCAGCTCCAGGTGGCGGTCGTCGGCGACCTGCAGCAGGCCGTCGCGCTCCATCCGGGCGACGGTCTGGCTGACCGTGGGCCCGCTCTGCTCCAGCCGCTCCGCGATCCGGGCGCGCATGGGGACGATGCCCTCCTCCTCCAACTCGAAGATGGTGCGGAGGTACATCTCAGTCGTGTCAATCAGATGCCCAGACATCGGCCGCGGGCTCCGTTCCTCGTGGTCGGGCTTGGTCGCGCCCCTCAATTCTGACGCATGGCGCCGACATCCCACCCCGTGCTGTTGACACCGCCACCGCGCAAGCACCACCGTCCTGTGCAATCACTCAACGAGGGGACCCAGATGACCGATCTCGCCGGGCAGTACTTCGACGCCGCCATCGCGCACCTGCAGCGCGTCCGCGACGAGGAGGCCGACGGTGTCGAGCAGGCCGCCGAGGCGCTGGCCCGCACCGTCCGCGAGGGCGGCCGGATCTTCACCTTCGGCGCCGGGCACTCCTCCCTCCCCGCCCAGGACGTCGTCTACCGGGCCGGCGGCCTGGTGCTGATGAACCTGCTCGACGTGCCCGGGGTCACCGGGGTCAACGTCGTCCCCGCCCAGCTCGGCTCCGCGCTGGAGCGGGTCGCGGGGCTGGCCACGGCGACGCTGGACACCGGGCCGGCCCGGGCCGGCGACCTGCTGTTCGTGATCTCCCTGTCCGGCCGCCAGGTGATGCCCGTCGAGCTGGCCCGGCACGCCCGCGAGCGCGGGCTGACGGTGATCGGGCTGACCTCGCTCGCCTACCCGGAGGCCGTCTCCTCCCGGCACCCCTCCGGCACCTACCTCAAGGACAACTGCGACATCGTCCTGGACAGCAAGATCGCCGTCGGTGACGGCGAGCTCAGCGTGGAGGGCGCGGAGACCACCTTCGGGCCCGTCTCCACGCTGACCACCGTCGCGCTGATGCAGGCGGTCGTGGCCTCGGCGGTCGGCAAGCTGGCCGCGGCCGGGATCACCCCGCCGCTGTTCCGCTCCGGCAACGTCGACGGCGGCCGGGACTGGAACGCCAAGCTGATGGCGGAGCACAAGGACCGGATCTTCTACAGCTTCTGACGCACCGTCAGTGGACGCACGGCCGAATACGTGTGCTGTGCAAGGCCGGTGGGCAAGGAGACACTGATTCAGGGCATCGAACCTGTGAGGGGGAATCAGTGGTCCAGCTCTCCGCACCCGGATTCCGCGAGCGCCATCTGCTGCCGGAACCCTACTGGCGCGCCGACGAGATGTCGGTCCGCGAGCAGCGGAAGGCGATCCGGTGGTACCGCGGCCAGATCCTCTGCCTGCTGTTCGCCTCGGTCTTCGGGGCGTTGACGATCACGGTGGGGCGGGACAAGAACCTCGCCTCCGCCCTGGCCGTCTGCGCCTTCGCCGGCGCCGGCGTCTTCACCTACCTGCTCCGGGCCGAGGCCCCGCAGGCCATCTGGTACCAGGGCAGGGCCGCGGCCGAGTCGGTCAAGGGGCTGGTCTGGCGCTACGTCGTCCGGGCCCGCCCCTTCGACGGGCCCGCCGAGAGCACCGAGGCGGACTACGCCTTCCTGGAGCAGCTGGGCGAGGTCTTCCTGACCCACCGCGGCCACGGCGTCATCCCCACGGACGCGGTGCCGGTCATCACGGACGAGATGCGCCGGCTGCGCGCCCTGCCCCTGCACGCCCGGCGCGACCTCTACCTCCAGGAGCGGCTGCGGGCCCAGGCGCTGTGGTACCGCTCGCGCGCGGACGCCTACACCACCAGCACCAGCAAGTGGTCGCTGGCGACCGGCATGGCCATCCTGGCCGGCATCCCGCTGGCGGCGCTGCAGATCTTCGAGCAGATCCCGCACGTGCTCGGCATCCTGTCCACCATCGGCGCCTCCATCACGGCCTGGACCCAGCTCAAGCAGTACCGCCCGCTCACCTCCGCCTACCGCCTGGCGGCGCAGGAACTGGAGCAGCTGGAGGGGCAGTTGACCAGACTCATTCCGGCCGATGCGGACGCGGAACTGGAGTGGTCCCGGCTGGCCCGGGACGCGGAGGCCACCCTCGCCCGGGAACAGGCGGTCTGGCGGGCTCGCAGCGACCGGAGGATCTAGTGCCGTGTCGGGATAGGTCCACCGGGTTGCGGGGCCC
>NZ_JBHSQJ010000242.1:0-3014 GCF_042658505.1 Streptacidiphilus monticola
CCACCGGCGGCGACCAGCGCGGCGGCAGCGGACGCGTCGGGCGCGGCACCGCGGCGGCCGGACGCAGGACCTGCTGAAGCAGCGTCAGCCGCCCAGCCCCGAAAGGGTTTCCGGGCGACGTGCGCCCCGCCGGCAGCACGGCAGCCGGCTCCCGCTCGACGCGGACGTCCTGGGAGAGCGGATGCTGGACCGCAGGAGCGGTCCGGGCGCTGCCCGGTGCGGCATGGGCGGCGGCGGGCAACAGCAGCGCGGCGGCGGCCAGCAGCGCCGTCCCGAACGGCAGTACGCGGAGGACCATGTCCTCCAGCAGAGCCCGTCCGCGGCCGGGTCTCGCTGAGCGCCTGCGGCGTGTGCCGAAAACCGCACCAGAAGATGAGCCGGTCAGCCGAGTAGTCGGACCATCACACCTGTCCATGCCCGTCGGCGGCGTGGCAAAGGTCTCCCGACCGCTCCTGACGCACGGGGGACCGGCCGGGCACCCCGGCGCTACGCTGAGCGGGCCGTGGTGTTCGGGAAGACCGGTGGAAGACCGGAGCGGCCCTCGCCACTGTGATCGGGAAGTCCTCCTGCCGTCCCGCCCTGCCCAGGCGGGGGCCACTGGACGCCGCGTGCGTCCGGGAAGGCCAGGCAAGGGGATGTGAGCACCCGTCAGCCAGGAGACCGGCCACGGCACCGAACGACGCCCGTCCACGAGGTGCTGGAGGCCGCCCGACATGAGCACAGGTACGTCCACCGCGACGTCCGTCCCCGCCCCGACGTCCCCACGCAGCCATCGGCTGCGGACGGTCGGGCTCTTCTCCGTGATCGCCGCCATGCACGTGGCCGCCTTCGCCGTGCTGGTGCTGATGGTGGCACCGCACCACTACGAGATCCCCGGTCAATCCGCGGGCCGCACACAGGTCTTCGGCATCGGCCTGGGCATCACCGCCTACACGCTCGGCATGCGCCACGCGTTCGACGCCGACCACATCGCGGCCATCGACAACACCACCCGCAAGCTGATGGCCGACGGCCGGCGGACCCTCTCCGCCGGGTTCTGGTTCGCCCTCGGCCACTCCACGATCGTGCTGGTGCTGGCGGCCCTGGTCGCCGCGGGCACCCACGCCGTCGCCGTGCTCACCGGCGAGGGCTCGAGCGTGCACCAGGCCCTGGGCGTCCTCGGCACCAGTGTCTCCGGCGGCTTCCTGTACCTGATCGCGGCCCTCAACCTGGCGTCGCTGGCGGGGATCCGACGGGTCTTCAGGTCCATGCGGGCCGGCCAGTACGACGAGGCGGAGCTGGAGCGGCAGCTGGACAGCCGCGGCCTGATGAACCGCGTGCTGGGCCGGCTCACCCGCTCAATCACCCGCCCGGGCCAGATGTTCCCCATCGGCCTGCTCTTCGGCGTCGGCTTCGACACCGCGACGGAGGTGACGCTGATGGTGATGGCCGGATCCGGCGCGGCCGCGGGCCTGCCCTGGTACGCGGTGCTCTGCCTGCCGCTGCTCTTCGCCGCCGGCATGAGCCTGTTCGACACGCTGGACGGCACGTTCATGAACGTCGCGTACCGCTGGGCCTTCGCCAACCCGGTGCGCAAGGTCTACTACAACCTCGCCGTCACCGGCCTGTCGGTCGCGGTGGCCTTCCTGATCGGCACCATCGAACTGGTCGGCGTGCTGCACCAGCAGCTCGGCCTGGACGACCCGGTGACCGGGTGGATCGCCGACCTGGATCTCAACAACGTCGGCTTCGCCGTCGTCGGACTCTTCGTGGCGGTCTGGGCGGCGGCCGTGGCCTACTGGCGGCTGGCCGGGGTGGAGCAGCGCTGGAACGCCGTGCCCACCGCCACGGCCACCGCCGCGCCGGTCGAGCCGAACTGACCCGGCGTCAGCGAGGATGCGTCCGTGGGAATCAGCACCGGCACGGCACACGGCGGCGAACCGCACGGCAACGGCCTGGGCACGCGGCTCAACTGGCTGCGCGCCGGGGTCCTCGGCGCGAACGACGGCATCGTGTCCACGGCCGGCCTGGTCGTCGGCGTGGCCGGCGCCCAGGCCGGCCCGGGCGCGCTGCTGGCGGCCGGATTGGCCGGCCTGCTCTCCGGCTCGCTCTCGATGGCGGCCGGGGAGTACGTCTCGGTGAGCACCCAACGGGACTCGGAGCAGGCCGCGCTGGCCCTGGAGCGGGCCGAGCTCAAGGCGACGCCGGAGGCGGAGCTGGAGGAGCTGACGGGCCTCTACGTGGCCAAGGGCCTCACACCCGAGCTGGCCCACGAGGTGGCCGTCCAACTCACCGCGCACGACGCCCTGGCGGCCCACGCGGAGACCGAACTCGGCATCGATCCCGAGGAACTGACGAACCCTTGGCACGCCGCGCTGGCGAGCTTCACGGCGTTCACGGTGGGCGCGCTGCTGCCGCTGCTGGCGATCGTGCTGCCCCCGAAGGGGCTGCGGGTGCCGGTGACGGTCGGCTGCGTGCTGGTGGCGCTGGCCTTCTGCGGAGCGCTCAGCGCGCGGCTGGGCGGCGCCCGCCCGGGGCCCGCCGTCCTCCGCAACGTCGCCGGCGGCGCGCTCGCCATGGGCGTCACCTACCTCGCCGGCATCCTCCTCTCCGCCAACGAGTAGCCCCCGCCCCGGTGCCGGCCCGTTGGGCGGGGCCGCGCCGGTTCCCGCCACAGGCCCGGCCGGGGCCCGCCGCGCTGTGAGGGCACCACCCGCGAAGGCGGGGGATGCCCGCGCGGGGCGTCCGGGCCCGGGCGCCCCGGTCTGGTGGCGGCTGCGTTGGGGACCGCAGGGCTCACCGCCCCTCCAGGGGACGGCTCCGGCCCGTTGGACGGGGGAGGGACGGCCGGGCCGTGGGGGCGATGGGCGACGGCGGTGGAGGGGTCAGCTCCGACCAGGGGCGCGCGCCGCCTGACCTGCGGAGGCCAGTTCGACCCGGGCCACCGGGATGCAGTACAGTTCCATTCGCAGCGGCCGAGAGGCCGCGCTGCGATCTGGCCCCGTGGAGCAGTTGGTTAGCTCGCCACCCTGTCA
>NZ_JBHSQJ010000243.1:0-3064 GCF_042658505.1 Streptacidiphilus monticola
TGGCCCCGTGGAGCAGTTGGTTAGCTCGCCACCCTGTCAAGGTGGAGGTCGCGGGTTCAAGTCCCGTCGGGGTCGCTCAGGTCCCCTCTCGTTCCGAGAGGGAGCCTGGCCAGGTAGCTCAGTTGGTACGAGCGTCCGCCTGAAAAGCGGAAGGTCGCCGGTTCGACCCCGGCCCTGGCCACCTTGTCTGACCAGCAGAGGCCCCTAGCGAGATCACTCGCCAGGGGCTTTTTCGATGCCTGCTACGCCGACCGATACGCCAACGGCGTCAGCCGAGCCGGTTGCTCAGCGTCCCGAGCGCCTTCCGCTGTTCGTCCAGCGAGGCGTGGGACGTCGCTGTGGCCGGCGATCTGCCGGACGATGTGAGGCGGCACGCCCATGTCCAGCAGCAGCGTGACGCAGGTGTGCCGGAGATCGTGGAAGCGAAGCGTCAGGCCAAGCCGCTGGCGGATCGGGTACCAGCTTCGCCGGAGGCTGTCCGGCTACCGACGGCCCGTGCTGTCCGCACTCACGACGGGCAGCGGCTCGTTGAGCGAGCTACATGGGTCCGGCCGCGAGCCCGCCGCGCGGCGTGTCCCTCCGGTCCCCTCTGATTCCGCAGGAGGGCGGCTGCAGTCCAGCGGCTCAAGAGCAGCGACGCTGCACATGCTCGCCCCGGTGGCGCTAGGTATCCCGGTTGAGTAGGCGCGTGACACCGCCGACCACGGCGGTGGCCAGGATCCAGCCAGTGATGGTCAGTGCGAGCGCCACCGCTTTCGCCAGGTGGGTGGGGTCCCACGCTGACCGCTGCCCCAGGCTCAGGAACGGGAGAAGGAGATCCAGAACGTACAGCAGTGGATCCCAGGTGGGTCCTCCCCCCGGATTCACTGCCCGCGGCGGGCCTGCCCAGGTGAAGTACCAGGTTCCGCTGGCAGTCAGGGCTGCTACCCACAGCAACGCGCGTGACGGCCGGTACCCGAACCCCACGACGGCGTTCAGGAGCAGTCCCCAGACTGTCGCAGCCTTGCCCAAGGCGCGATAGCGCGCTCGTTCCCTGTGGATGAGGACGTGCCGGGCTGCCTGCTCCTGGCCGGCCTGGCGGTAGGCGGCGGCGATCTGACTGTAGATCGCCGGGGATGGTGCGATCACGTGCTGGGCCAGCCAGTTCAGCCGGGTTCCCGGTGGGCAGTTGGTGGTCGGCTGGAGGGTGGTGAACGACGCGCTGCTCAGGTCCAGGTTGCAGTGCGCTGGCCAGATGTCGGGATCGGCGACGAGGACCTCCACCGTGGCTGCTGCGAGCGATAGCCGTCCGGCGCAGGAGGGGTGCAGGTCGAGTTCGACCCGGCGCGCATGGATGGCGTCGAGGTCGGCGGCTCCGCTGCTGGTGGCGGTCAAGCGGGCGCCCGTCAGGTCCAGCGTGCCACCGATGCGGCTTCGGGACAGGCGCAGCTCCCCCCGGGTTTGCAGGCCGCGGGCCCGTAGGTCACCGTCGATGATCATCTGCTTGCCCATCACGGCGAAGCCGGACGCGCCCTCGACCACGGTTCCGCTGAGGTCGAGCCCTCCGCTGAGACGTGCGTCGTGCAGCCACAGCTCGTCCGAAACAACGGCATTGCGCATGCCCAGCCACAGGCCGACCTGCAGTCCCTCCCCCTCGAAGCCGGGCATCTGGGATCCATCCAGGTTCCACCAGGTGACCTCGGCGTAGTCCACGACGAGGCGTTCGTCGAAGGCACAGGACATCAGCTTCACCGGGACGGGAACCCTTGCTCCCGTCAGGTCGAGGCGGCCTGCGACTCGGGCACCCCGCAGGTCCAACGCGGCGGCACAACCAGGTTCGGGCACCGGCCCGTTGAGCAGTAGGCGAGCCAGCACCTCGGCTCGGACCTGTCGCTCGACGGGCCAAGCGGCGGTGGCCGCCAGGTCGTCCACCAGCGGGTCACCGGTGCGGAGGTCGACCCGCTCCCCGCGACGGTACGCCCGCCAAAGGCGCTTCTCGGTATCCGTCCACCCACGTGGCGGCCGCTCTCCCACCTTGTCCCCCCGACGCCGACCTCAGTACACACGATCATCAACGTCAACTGCCCCCGCCTTCAAGGGAGCTGGTCGACTCACCCCCACTTCCGTGCCGGCGGAACGGCGTTTCATGGAACTGCGGCCAGAGCCACCGAGGTCGTGAGACCGCACATATGCACAACCCCGACACGTGCTCCCCTCGTCGACGTGGCCCACCTGGTCACCGCGGACGGCTGTTCGACCCCGGCCCTGGCCACTCAGTCCCACCATCAGAAAGCCCCCGCTCGGCGATCGATCAGGGGCTCCTTTTCACGCCTGCTACGACAACCGTGCGACAACGGGTCAGCTCAGGCACTCTCCCCGATCTCAAGGGGCCTTCTTCTCCGAGCGACGGGTGTGAAAGGACCTTGGTGGTCACGCCGATGTCCCTGTGCCCCGATCCAACTGGTCGGAGAAGCGCCCTCGACGACCCCGGCCGACGCTGCCGTGCCCTGACCTCCGGAGCTTGCAGGTCCTCCTCCCGTCAGCCCGGCCGGCCGTCCCGTGCCCGACCGGTTGTCCACCGCTCGTCCCGTGAGCCGGCTCAGCGAGTCGCGGGTCCCACGAAGTTCACCGCCAGGGCGGCGCCTGGCCGCACCGGCGCTCACGGCACGGTGGCGACCGGGGCGCCGTGGGCCAGCAGGTAGGGCAGCGGGTCGATGACCGCGCCGTAGGCGTCGGTGGTGCGGATCTCGAAGTGGAGGTGCGGGCCGGTGGAGTTGCCGGTGTCGCCGGACGCGCCGAGACGCTCGCCGGGGGCGACCTGCTCCCCCGGGTGCACGCCGATCCGGGACAGGTGGGCGTAGAGGGCGATCTTGCCGTCCGGCAGGATCAGCTTGATCTCCTTGCCGTACTCCCCGCCCGGTCCCGCCACCCGGACCGTCGCCCGGGCGACGGCCAGCACCGGGGTGCCGACGGGGACCGCGAAGTCCACGCCCGTGTGGTAGCCCGCGGCGTAGCGGGGGTTGGGGCGTCCGAAAGGCTGGCTGATCGGCGCGTCCGCCACCGGCGGCGACCAGCGCGGCGGCAG
>NZ_JBHSQJ010000244.1:0-3141 GCF_042658505.1 Streptacidiphilus monticola
AGCTGTCCATCCAGCAGATCCCCGCGGCCCGAACCGTCCTCGCCCTGCTGAACACCTTCGAGGACCTGCCCGCCGCAACCTCCTGGAGCGTGGATCTCATCCCGTCCGCGCACTACGCGCTCGGAGTCGCCATCGCGGTCCACGGCGACGACGAGGCGTTCGAGGCATGGCGCTCCGCCCTCGGCCTGGTCCGCGAGTCGATGCGGCGACGCGAGCACACCGGCTACTACACCCTCACCGGCTCCACCGAGGTCGAGGGCGTTCCGGTCGAACTGACCGGCTACCTGAACCACCCGGCCGCCCTGCGGTCGGGCCTCTGAGTTCGCCCGTCAGGGGCGCTCCGCCTGCCAGCTTCCGCGCCCCTGACGGCCTGTCACCTGCACTCATCACGAGACAAGGACGCGTTCAGTGAACCACGACGATGACGAGCTGTTCCGCCGCCTGGAGGCGGAACTCGACCTGACCGGCGACCCCGACGCGGGCGCGGTGCTGGACCTCTCGAAGGCCCGCGCCGCCCGCCACGGGTCGCCCGACTCCCCGGCCGACCCCGGCCCCGACTCGACGCCCGACCGGTCGCCCGACTCGGACCCCGACGGGTCGGTCTACCTTCCGGCCGACGAGTCGGCCGTCCGGTTGGTCGACTCCCCGGCACCGACCGGTCCCGGCTGGTGGGCCCGCGCCCGCGCCGCCAAGCCCCGCCCGGTCCTCCCGGCGTGGGCCACCTCCCGCACCGAGTTCGAGACCGCCGCGCTGTGGCTGGCCAAGCACACGCTGCACTCGCTGGCTTTCCACGCCGTGCGGCTGCCCTGGTACGCCGCCGTCCTCGCGCTGCGGGCCCCGGGCGGGTTCTTCACCGTCCTGGCCCGACTGCTGCGCTGGGCGTGGGACTCGGAGTCGGAGGCGCTGCGGCAGGTCGCCGCCACCCGCAACGACCCCGACGACTACCTCAAGCTGTCCCACCTGCGCGACGGCCGGGTCCGCTCCCGCTGGATACTTCTCGGCCTCGGCCTGGCGCTCGGTCCGGTCCTCGCGCTCATCGCGTATGTGGTGCTGCCGAGTTGGGCGTTCACCCTCGCCGCCGCCGCCATCCTCGCGGCGTTCGGCTGGGTCAACATCCCGAAGGACAAGCCGCTGATCTCCCGCGCCGTGGTCGCCACCGAAGTCGAACGCCTCACCTCCACCGTGGTCGAGCGCGCCCTCGGAGCGCTCGGGATCGCGGAGATCAACAAGGCGCTGGGCAAGGGCGGGGAAGGCATCCGGTTCCCGGCCCCGATCACCCGCGACGGCCCCGGCTGGCGCGCGGACGTGGACCTGCCCTACGGCGTCACCGTCACCGACATCCTCGACCGGCGCGACCGCCTCGCCTCCGGACTGCGGCGCCCGCTGGGGTGCGTGTGGCCGGAGCCGGTCCCGGACGAGCACGCCGGCCGGATGATGCTGTGGGTCGGCGACCGCGCCCTGAACCAGGTCCCGCCGAACGCGGGCCCGCTGGCCAAGGCCGCGCAGACCTCGCTGTTCCAGCCCATCCCGTTCGGCACAGACCAGCGCGGACGCCCGGTCACGCTGTCGCTGATGTACGACAACGTGCTGATCGGGGCCATGCCCGGCATGGGCAAGACGTTCTCCCTGCGCGTCCCGCTGCTGGCCGCCGCCCTGGACCCCACCGCCGAACTGCTGGTGTGGGAACTCAAGGGCACCGGCGACCTCGCCCCGCTTCGGGAGGTCGCCGCGGACTACGGCTCCGGCCCCGACGACGACACCAAGGCCGCCGCCCTCCAGTCCATCCGCTACGTCTACGCCGAGCTGGAGCGCCGCGCCAAGGTCATCTCGGGGCTGCCGAAGGAGCTGTGCCCGGAGAACAAGGTCACCGCCCAGCTCGCCGCCAAGAAGTCCCTCGGCCTCCACCCGCTCGTGCTCGCGGTGGACGAGTGCCAGGAACTGTTCGCCGACGAGAAGGTCGGCAAGGAGGCCGGGGCCCTGTGCACGGCCATCATCAAGCGCGGCCGGGCCCTCGGCGTGATGTTGCTGCTCGCGACGCAGCGCCCGGACCGGGACTCGCTGCCCACCGCGATCAGCGCGAACGTCGGCACCCGGTACTGCCTGCGGGTCATGGGCCAGGTCGAGAACGACATGGTGCTCGGCACCTCCGCGTACAAGAACGGCATCCGCGCCACCTCCTTCGTGAAGAAGGACAAGGGCATCGGCTACCTGGTCGGCGCGGGTGACGACCCGCAGATCGTCCGCTCCTACTACATCGACACCCCCGCCGCCGAGGCCATCTGCAAGCGCGCCCGCGCCGCCCGGATCGCGGCCGGCACCCTCGCCGGAATCGCCGCAGGCCAGACCCCGCAGCGCGGGGACCGGCACGACACCCTGCTCGACGACATCCTCGCCGTCGTCCCACCCTCGGAGCCGAAGGTGTGGTCGGAGACCCTGGCCGCCCGCCTGGCCGAACTGCGGCCCGAGGTCTACGACGGCTGGACCCCCGAGCAGGTCGCCTCCGCGCTCGCGCCGATGGGCGTGGAGACCATCCAGATCAACCGCCGCATCGACGGCAAGAACGTCAACCGGCGCGGCATCCAGCGCTCCGACATCAGCGATGCCGTTACCAAGCGTGACCGAAACCGGGACGCCGGATAGCCAAGCGAAGGTGCTTGCGCAAGCACCCCGACCCCGCTTGCGCAAGCACCCCCGCTAGCACCCCAAACCCGCACTGAGCAGGGCGCTAGCCGATAGCGCCCCACCTGCGAAAACCCCCAGAATCCCGCCCACAGGCCCCCTGGAGACCCCCATGTGGCTCGCTATCGCCTGCCTGTTCATCGCCACGCTCAGTTACGCCGCCATGTGTGCCGCGAAGCCGTTCGCCACCTGCCGCAAGTGCGCTGGACTGGGCCACACCATCCGCACGACCCGCAGCGGCAAGCCCAAGCCGGGCAAGCCCTGCCGCCGCTGCCGCACCACCGGCCTCCGGTTGCGGATAGGCCGCCGCGCCTGGAACGCCTACACCCGCAACCGCCGCCAGGCCACCCGCTGACCCCACGTCAACCCACCACGCTCCCAGGAGGTTTCCCCCGTGGTGTTCAACGTCTCCGCCGCCCTGCTGTTCGGCGTCGCCCTGGTCTTCATGGTCCGGGCCCGGAT
>NZ_JBHSQJ010000245.1:0-4169 GCF_042658505.1 Streptacidiphilus monticola
CCGCTGGGGTACGGGCTTGGGGCGGTGGGTGGGGGGTGGGGGTGTGGCGGGTTGGCGGGGGTATGGGGCTGGGTATCGCCAGCCCGCCACCAGGTGCCCGGGGGGGTAGGACTGTGGCGGGGCGCCGGGGCACGGGGGTTCCGATCCGGACTCGCTTTTCGGCGTCCCGGTAAAACCTTTCCAGCAACGCCCCGCCCGCACCTCCAGCACCCGGCGACGGCGCCCGGCCCGCCCCACCCTGCTCCCGTAGTCGCGTCTTTTCCGCGAGCGGAGCGAGCAGCACGCACCCCAGCCTCGCCCAACGGCGAATGCCGTTGCAAACGTCCCGCGAAAGCCACCGAAAAACCTGATCCCAGACGATAAAGAAGCCGAGCGGCACTACTCCGCTCGGCTCTTTCCGCGCCCCCTCCGCCCTCCCCGCCCTCCACGGCGCGCCCCCATCACCTCACTCTGTCCGCAGAATCACCGCCGTCCTCGCCCGCGCCGCCCAGCTCGCGGGGAGCATTCCGCTGGCCATCGCCAGCAGGGAGCCCCCCACCACGAGCCCGACCACTTCCACCCCGCCGAACACGTTCTGCACACGCCCGGGCGTGTTGCTGCCCACGGCGTGCAGGACCATCGGCATGACCGCGTGGTGCAGAGCGACGCCGAGGGGCGCGCCCGCCAGCCCGCCCGCGAGGCCGAGGCCGGCCACCGTCACCAGCACCTGGGCCGTGGTCTGCCCGGGAGTCATCCCCAGCGCACGGCAGATCCCCAGATCGCGGACGCGCTCGCGGGTGTCCAGCACAACGGAGTTGAGGATGCCGAGCCCCGCCGTGGCCAGCAGCATCAGCGTGAGCAGCAGCGACATCGCCTCGATGACCACCACCATCGACCCGCCCGGCCCCGCCGAGTTCACCGCCGCGCCCGCGCCGATCTGCTGCAGGCTGCCGTTCAACTGCTTCAGGTACGCGTCCACCGTCACGCCCACCCGAGGGTCCGCGTGCACGAACTCCACCGTCCCTGAAGCCAGTTCACGCGGTATCGTCCGGACATCGGCAGCCAGCTGCATGCCGCTGCCCGTGGGGTCGAAGTCCTCTCCCACGATCCGGACCCGCACACGCTCACCCTGGTCGACCAGGACGATGCTGTCGCCGACGCGGGTGCCCGTGCTCGCCAGGAAGCGGCTGGGCGCGACGACCTCCCCAGGCGCGGTGAACCAGCGGCCCGAGATGATGTCGTACGCGGCCTTCCGCGAGTCGCCCTGGAACAGGTTGACCCCGACCGCTCCGCTCTTGCCCTCGACCGCCACCGACGCCGCGGTGACCGCGTACCACGAGCCGGTGCCCGTCGCCGTCCGGACGATCTGAACGGCGCTCCGCCCCGCCTCCCCCTTCAGCGGGCCACTGACCAGTGGCCCCCCGCTCCCCGGGGCTCCACTCACCGGACCTCCACCACCCGGCCCGCCGCTCCCCTGGCCGGCGCCCTGGCCCGACCCCGTCGCACCCAGTGCACCGATGCCAGAGGCACCTTGCACCGCGGCCTCGACCGTCACCGCAGCGCGGCTCTCGGGGTGGCGGTCGTGGCCGATGACGCCGGCGGAGCTGGTGAGGCCCAGTGCGAAGGTCGCCGTCACCGTGCCCAGCAGCACTGCGGTCAACATGCCCGCCGCCCGCACCGGATGGGCGAGCGCCGAGGCCACGCCCAGGCTCACGGGCCGCGGCAGCGGCAGTCGGCCGACCGCTTCCTGCGCCTGCCGCCTCCGCCGGGCGTGCCCGCCTGACCCGGCGCCCGGACCGGCCCCGCCACTCACCGCCCCCGCTCCCCCGCGGCCCACCGCCAGCGCGGCGACCGTGGACAACCTCCCGGCCCGCAGCGCGGGGACCAGCGCCGCCAGGACCACGACCCCCAGGGCAGCGCCCGGCACCACCGCATCCAGCCACCACGGGACCGTCAACGCGCCGACCTGGAGGCCCTGTTGCGCCTCACCGAGCAGGGGCTGCACCGCGATGTTGCCCAGCACCAGACCCAGGCCCGCGCCCACCGCCGCAGGAACCAACGCCTGTGTCACGTAGGCACGGACGACCTGTTCGGGCGAGAAGCCGAGCGACTTGAGCACGCCGATCCGCCGAGTGCTCGTCCCCACGGCGCCGCTGACGACGGCGGCCACGATGACCACCGACATGGCCAGCCCCAGCACCCCGAACGCGCCGATGATGGGCACCACGACGGCCGCGTTCTGGTCCGCGTCCAGCTTGGTGTCCAGCCAGGACCGGCTCCCCACCAGCGCGTCACGCGGCACAGACGCCGCGACGGCCACCTGGTCGTGGCTCAACTCGGCACTGCTGTCCGCTCGTTGGAAGCGGTAGAGCATCTGGGAGGTGGCCGGACTCCGGGTCGGATCCACGGCGCGCAGCGCCGCGATCTCCTCCGGCAGCACCCATCCGCCCGCGGTCAGGCTCACGGACGACGCCACACCCACCACCCTCAACCGCATCGAACCCGCCGCCACCCCAATGGACTTGGCGGACCCGCCGATCGACGAGGTCGCGATGGGCAGGTCGGTCTCGTGGCTGTAGAGGGACCCGATCTGATCCTGCGCGAGCACGATCTCGTCGGCCCGGGTGGGCCAGTGGCCCCACAGCAGGTCCACCCGGTCGACCGGCCCCGACGCGCTCGCCCGACCGACGACGGTCAGCGGCATGCCGGGCAGACCGGGAGGGCCGGGCGGGGTGATGGTGGCTTCCTGGAAGGGGCCGGCGGTGGCGGTCACCCCGGCTCCGCTCGCCTGTGCCGACGCTGCCAGTTGAGCGCCGGTGACCTTGGACTCGTCGAACTCCGCAGTCAGTTGGGCCCCGTGCTGCCGCGCGAAGGCCCAGTCGAAGGGCCCGGCCGAGACCGCCAGCATGGTCCCGGCGACCAGGGCCGCGGTGACGGCCATCAGCAGCGACAGCGCGATCACCGCCGCCTGGACGCGCCGCCGTCCCACGCCCGCACGGACGACCTTCCCCAGCGCGCTCATCCCCGCACCCCCTCGGATGCGCCGGTCGCCACCGATGCCACGGCCGCCGAGGACGCCCCAGCCCCGGCCGCCCCCGCCCCGGCCGGCGCCTCCGGCGCCGCGTCCGACGGGCCGTCGTAGGCCACCCGTCCGTCCGTCAGACGCACCGTCCGGTCGGCGCAGGCGCGGGCGAGGGCCGGATCGTGGGTGACCAGGACGACGGTCTGCCCGTCCTGGTGCAGTTCGACGAGCAGGTCCCGCACCTCCGCACCCGCCGCGGAGTCCAGCGCCCCGGTGGGCTCGTCCGCGAGCAGCAGCGCCGGACGGTTGATCAACGCCCGGGCGACGGCGACGCGTTGGCGCTCGCCGCCCGAGAGTCGCCCGGGGTAGGCGCGGGCATGCCGGTCGATGCCCAGGTTCTCCAGCAGCTCCAGCGCCCGGGCACGGGACGCGGCCCGGGGCGCGCCGAGCAACTGCGCGGGGAGCAGCACGTTGTCGAGGACGGTGAGGTCGTCGAGCAGGTGGAAGAACTGGAAGACCATCCCGATGTGCTCGCGCCGGAACCGGGCCAGCCCTCCCTCCCCCAGTGCGTCCAGGCGCGTGCCCGCGACGGTCACGGTGCCGCTACTCGGACGGTCGAGACCGGCGATCAGGTTGAGCAGAGTGGACTTGCCGCTGCCGGACGGTCCGGTGACGGCGACGGCCGCGCCTGCGGGCACGTCCAGGCTCACCGGACCCAGCGCGGGTGGTCCTGATGCGTCGAACTCACGGGTGACGCCTTCGAGTTGGATGACCGACGGCATGCTGGCTCCTCACGTACGGATTCCGGGGGCCTCAAGGGACGCGTTGCCACCGCGGGCCGCGGGTCTGCGGCGGCTGCAGCCTGAGCAACGGCACGAAGCTACGAGCCGAGCGAGAAGCCGGTCGTCGGCCGTCGAAGCGACTTTCCCTCGGCCGCAGGGACGATCTCCGCCCGGCGTCCTCCTCGAGGAGTACTCCGCACGGCGACCGCGCTGGTCGGCCAGGAGGACGCGGGGCAGGGTGGGCGGCCTCGACAATGGGCGCATGCACCCCCACTCCCAGGGCCGCGGCCGGGCCACGGCGCCGAGCGGCGCTCCGCGCCTCCACGGCCGCCCTCCCGCGCGCCCGGACCGCGCCGACGAGCCGGCCGAGCCTCGCGCCGAGCGCC
>NZ_JBHSQJ010000246.1:0-4236 GCF_042658505.1 Streptacidiphilus monticola
GACGAACTCATCTCCCTCGACACCGCGGGAGCCAGCGCCACCATCGCCGAAATCGCGGAACAGCTACGCAAGTTCGGGGTGCGGATGCACGTGATGGTGCAGCTGCTTGAGCGCATCAACCCCGACGCCCGCCTGTCCCTGCTGCAGAACGCCTCCGCGCTGTCCACGACCGCGGGCTCTCTCGGCTCGGTGCGCGCGGTCACCGAGCAGTGGCACGGCGCCATGACCGAGGGCGACGTCGCCGACCTGCCCCGCTACCACCACGCCCTCTCACTGACGATCGGCGGCCGCCAGATCGGACCGCTGACCGTCCGCGGCCCCCAACCCGGCGAGGTGTTCCGCACCCTGCACTCCCCGAAGCAGGTCGGCGAACTCGCCAAGGCCACCAACCAGGCCGTGGGCGCCCGTACCGCCGCCTACCTGAACCGTGTCGCGGACAAGCAGACCGGCAAGGTCACGGCCTTCCTCACCAACTCCGGTACGCGCCCGCGTCCGGGCCGCGCCCCGAAGCCGCAACGCGCCGCCGCCGTGCAGCTGCTCAAGTCGACCCACACGAACACGGAGTACTCATGAGCCCCCTGGACGCCCCGTACACCGCGCTGGCTTGTCTCTACATGCACCGCATGGCCACCAGCGCCCAGCTGCACGCCCTGATCGGGATCCAGCGTGCCGAGCGGACCACTCGCCTCCTGCTGCACGACCTGAGCAAGGAGGGCCTGGTGGCGTCGGTGGAGTTGCCCGCGGGTCGCACGAAGCTGTGGTTGCTCACCCCGACTGGGCGCGACCTGTGCGCGACCTTCCCCGAGGTCCGCGAGCGGGAGTACCCCTTGGTCGCAGGCGACACCGTCCATCTGCGCCGCCGCGCCGCGCATACGTTGGCAGTCCTGCGGACCCACCTGGCCTTCCTGGCCGATGGGCGCGCCCGCGGGGACGAGTACGGGCCCTTGGATTGGGAGCCGGAGGTCTACCACCGGCTGTCCGATCAGCGCGCCGACGCGTTGATCGCCGACGCCCTGATGCGCTATACGGCCAACGGCCCCAGCGGAGCCCGCCGGCAGCTGCGCGCCTTCGTGGAGGTGGACCGCTGCACCATGGGCAGCGAACGCCTCGCCTCCAAGCTGATGACCTACGGGCGGTTCCTCGAGTACGCGCCTGTGCCCGTGGCGGCTGGGCGTCGGCAGGCGATGGCCGCGCCGATGCCGGTGTGGCAGCGCTACTACCCGGTGTACCCCAGGGTGCTGTTCGTGCTGACCGGCGCCTCCCGGACGGTGATGGAGCGACGGATCGACGACCTGCGGGCGATGACCGGGGCCAATCCGCTCGCTGTCCGCCTGGCCCGCCAAGTCCCCCTCGGCGCAGCCGTGCTGGAGGACCTGGAGCAGCAAGGCCCGGCAGCCGCTGTGTGGACGCCGGTTGCCGGAGAGGACCTGGAGCCGCGGGGGTGGATGGACCTGTGACGGGCACCGCCTACGCACGCATCCGCCGGGGGCAGATGGCCGCCGACTCCTTCACCCAGATCTCCAACCGGCTCTTTCGCGACCCGCGGATCGGCTTCAAGGCCAAGGGCATCTTCGGCCTGATCAGTACGCACCGCGACGGGTACGGCATCAATCCGAAGCGGCTCGCCGAGCAGTCCACCGACGGCCTGTCCGCGATCCGTGCCGGCCTGCGGGAGCTGGAGACCTTCGGCTACCTCGTGCGCAGCCAGGAACGGCGCCCCGACGGCACCCTCGGACCGGTCGAGTACCTGATCACGGACATGCCGGACGGACAAACGCCCAGCTCACAGCCGGTGAGCGAAAATCCACCACCGGTGCCCACCAGCGGCGATGCAAGAATCTGCAGGTCGCGACCGGTTACCGGTTTTCCGCACGCGGATAAACCGCACGCGGAAAATCGCACCCCTAAGAACAACAAGAACAAGAACACCAGCGGGAAGAACACCAACCCCACCTCCCCCCTACCGTCCCCCACGCGCCCCCGGGCAGCCGGACCAGGAGAGGAGCCGATGGTGGGGGAGGGGAGGGGTGCGCTGGCGCCGGGCACTGCCACTGCGGGCCAGCAGCTGCTGTGGGAGATCAGTGACAGCGTTGCGACCCTGGCCCTCCCCGCGGCGACCGTGCGCCGACTGGGAGGCCACCTCGACGAGTTGCTGGCGCGCGGGTGGACCGCTAGCCGGCTGCGGACCGTGCTGACCCTCGACATCGAGGACGCCGCACACCCGCGCACCGTACTGGCATGGCGCATCGACGATCTGCTGGCCACCCCGGTCCCCGCCGCGTGCCTGCCTCGGCCCGCCCGGATCCTCGACCCGGCCCCGATCCACCACGAATGCCCCGGCAATGACGGCCTGTGCGGCAGACCCGTACGCGCCGGGGAGCACCTGTGCGGTGCCTGCCGCTCAGGTGCGGCCGCCAACGACCCGCACCCCGTCGGGGCAGCAAATCCTCGATGAACCCGACACCGACGCGCTACGCTCGTGCCAGTTCGGAATAGGGCTTTTGCTGAGCCCGGGCGCCGGACTGCGGCCGGGGGAGGAAGCCAACCTCCCGCCCGCCCCCTCACGGGAGCGGAACCGGCCGCTCGGCATGTCAGTGCGCGGCCCGCATCTGTTTGCGCATCGCATCCAACGTGGCCTTCCACTGCTGCAGGGTGCCCGCTTCCGGATCGGCGGCGAAGAGATCCTTCGCCGACACCGGCCCGCCGTTCGCCGCCTCGAGAGCCTTGATGCAGCTGTCCTGGCGTCGCTGGACCAGCTCCAGGTCGCGCCGGCGCCGGACAGCCGCCGCCAGGACGCCCGCGGTCGACCACGACCGCGAAGCGCGGCCGCGGCCGGCGGACTCCTGCACCCCGACCGGCTCGCCGAGCTCCGGCAGGTTCCCCTGCGCGTAGGCGCTGGCGAAGCTCGCCGTGCTGCTGTAGCCCAACATGCGCGCCGCCTGAGCGGAATCCACCACGGGAGTCAACTCGCCGGTGGGCTCCGCCTGCGCCGCTGGGGCCGGCCGCTTCGCCTTCGGTTGGGTGTTGCCCTTACCGGGCCTGGCAGCGTCCCAGTCGACGATGGTCGCCCGGCGCCAGAACCGGCGCCGGTAGCGACCGGCCTCCTCGGTCACGTCAGGCTCGGGGAAGTATCCAGGCTTCGCCAGGTAGCTGTGGATCGACTTCACCCCCAACAACGCCGCGACCTGAGGGGCGCCCAGCAGCTCATCCGGATCCGCGTCGCCCAGTTGCACCGCGCCGCTCGAGCTGGCGCGACCGGTGAACCATGCCTCCAGGTCCGCCAGAGCCCACTGTCGAGTGCGACTGCTGTTGCCGGCGGCTTCAGGGAACCCTGTCGTCGCGCGGTCGCGATACCACTCGCTGATCCGCGAGACGCTGACGCCGAACCGCTCAGCGGTCGCGGCAGCGTCCAACAACGCAGGGGTGCCCATGCCGGCCTCCAGACCAAGAACAATGGATTCGATAATAGAAGTACAATCGGGAGGGGTGCAACCCCGGCCCGCACAGCCACCGCACCCGACATCAACGCGCTGGCCCCGTCCTGGCAGACGCGGGGGCGCTCCAGCGACGCCCAGCGCAGCTGTGACAGGTAGGTCAGCGGGGAGGGAAGTTCTCCTCCAGCCAGGCGGAGGCAACTTGATCGGCCGTGGGCTCCCACCCGATCTCGTCGGCGTGGGCTGCGATGTACTGGGCGACTTCCTCCCGCCTCTCCTTGGAGAAGCGGGTGTTGCCCTGGGTGCGGGCCGGCCCGCCGCGCTTGGCCCGGGCCGGCCTCCTGGGCCGCCACGTTCCCGCGAGGAGGGCCGCGTAGCCCTGCTCGATGAGCTCGGTGGTAGGGGTCGGATCTGCGAGGACCTGACGCCAGGTGTCCTCGTAGACGTAGGTCACCAGCGCCGGGGTGCCGCGCCGACCTGCGGCGCGCTCAGCGAGCTCACGCACGGTCTCCGCATGAGCTGGTTCCCCGGCCTGGTCCAGGAAGCGGGCGGCCGCCTCGGCACGCTCGCGCAGGGAAGGGCTGCTCTTCGGGCTCACGTGTGTGGTTCCTCTTTCGGGCTGACATCGCTCAGCGGCCAGGGCCTTGGGCGAACAACGCGGTCGCGTGTCCACGCAAGTTTCTCTGATCGGCTCGGGTGCAGGGGGGTGCTGGCTGTCTCAGTCCACGGAGAAGGGCCGTCCCGGGGAGGGGGCGGCCCTTCGGTCTCGTGCGTCAGGCGGCGGGGACGTGGACCGGTCGCA
>NZ_JBHSQJ010000247.1:0-4356 GCF_042658505.1 Streptacidiphilus monticola
GGGGTCTCGGCGACCAGCGCGCGGTAGCCGAAGTGGATGGTGTCCGGGTCCACGAGCAGGCTCTTGGTGCGGTGGACGGGGATGAACACCGAGCCGTAGCCGAGGGGGACAGCTCGGTCGCCGTCGTCGGCCCACAGCAGCGAGATCGCGGTCAGGAGCCGCTGCGGGTGGCCGAAGGGGCGGCGCTCGGCCGCGTAGGGTCCCTCGGGCCACAGGAGACTGGTGGCCTCATGCATGGGTGCTGTCCCCCGCGTTGGCCGCGGTCCAGATGCTCTTGCCGAGGTACTTGCGCAGGTGGTTGTGCTTGTAGGGGTAGCGCTCCCAGATGGTGCTGACGGGCTCGGTCAGGACGTTGCCCAGTTCCAGGAACAGGTCGGGCTGGTCGTAGACGGGCCACGCCTGGGCCTTGCCGTCGGGCTCGATGACGATCATGTGGCCCTCGGTCTCGTCCGTCCACGCGGTCAGGCGCAGCGCGGGGGTCCAGCCCATGTCGGTGCGCAGGCCGCCCACGCGGTCGAACAGTTCCCGGGCCTCGGTGTTGGACAGGAACTCGTGCTCCTTGAGGTTGAGCGCGTTGCCCTTGCGCAGCGGCATGATCAGCTTGACCTTGCCGGCGCCGAGCATGTCGGCGATCTGCATGAGGTAGGGGATCGCGGACTGGGTGGAGCGGTAGACGACGCAGGACAGGTCGATGGGGATGCCGGTGTCCTGCAGGTGCCGGATGCCGTTCATGATCTTGTCGTAGTCGCCGCGGACGCGGCTGGTGATGGCGCGCGGGCCCTCCAGGCCGACGTTGCAGGAGGCGACCTTGCCGACGAGGTTCTTGGCGTGGAGCTCGGCGCGGATCGCGTTGGTCGGCACGGTGACGATGAAGTCGCGGTGGAACAGGTCCACGATGTCGCCGAGGTCGCGGCGCTGCATCGGCTCGCCGCCGGACAGGAACACCCGGCCCACCCCGTCCAGGTTGCGCCGGATGGTGTCGAACTGGGCGAGGGACGCGTCGGGCTTCTGCAGGGTCTCCGAGCAGAAGTCGCAGTCCAGTTCGCAGCGCTTGGTGACCTGGAGGATGACGCTGAGCGGGGCCGTCAGGGTCTGGGCGAGCGCGTCGAGGTCGGCGCCCTCGGGGATGGTGAAGTGGTGCCCCGCCTTAGAGAAGGCGATGCCGTTGCCCAGGTCGATGGTGCGCTGCGGGGGCACGGTGGGGATGCCGAGTTCGGCGGTCATGGTCCTCCGTTCGGGCGCGCGGGAACGCGCTTCGGGTTGGCTTTGGGGCGTGAAGTGGCCCCGCCCGCCGTGAGGTTGCGGAACACGGCGGGCGGGGGGCGGCACCGGTACACCAGCGGTGCCGCGTTCGGTCTCGCGTTGTGGGCCGAGGACCAGCCAGCAGTGCGAGGGGGGTGGTGTCCGGCCGTCCAGGGGCTCGCCGCAGGGGAACGGTGGTTGTCACGAGGACGGCCGGAGTGAAGCCCCTGGCAGCCGAGGCAGTCCGTGTGCACGCTCGGCGGCCAGGGAGTGTGTGGGGTGCCCGTGCGGGCTCTCCGTGTACTCCACGCTACGCGATATCTATTACACGTGCAATAGAAACTGCCTAGGTCGGGGTCAGGTGACGGCCTCGTGCGATCCGTCGTCTCCCACTGCACGGATTGCCTTCACCCGGTACTCCCAGATGAGCTGGGCCGATCCGTCCACGCCGGGCTCCTCGGCGAGCACCTTCTTGTCCACGGCGACGAGGTCAGGCACCAGGTCGGGATGGCGGCGCAGCGCGTCGGCGAGGGCCTGGAACGCGTCAGCCGGCGTCTCCCCCGTCACCTGCAGGCCGGTCATCACCAACGGTTCGATGTCGGCAACCTCGGAGGCCGGCGCGTCGGCAGCGGCCTGCTGCGCCTCCTCATAGGCGGTGAAGATGGCTTCGCCGCGACGCAGCTGCACATCCGTGTAGACGGTGCCCGCCCGGAAGCGGTCGATCTCGGTCACGGGTTCTCCAGGTCATGCCCGGCCGCCGGGCTCGCTCGGGTCGCAGCGAGCGATGGACCAGGCCCGGCGGCCGGGAGTTGGGGGCGCAGTCGATTCGGGGACTGCGTGGTGGCGGTCAGGAGTCGAAGGCCCGCAGCAGCGCCGCACGCTGGGCACGGGCGCGGTGAGCTCGGATGCGCTCGGCATCTGCCGGGTGGTGCAGGTCGCTGTCCAGCGCCGTCCACTCCCGGCCGCCGCCCTCGGGGCGCAGGAAGACGCGGGCGCCGGAGACGTCCTGGAGGATGCCGTGGCGATCGGCGGCGCTGTCGTAGTACAGCTCGCCCACGATGAGTGTGGACGCTGGGGCAGGGGGTGCGGGCATCGCGTGCTCCTTCGGTTGACGTGCCGCCAGTCCCGCGCTGGGGTGTATGGCTGGATGCCGTCGGTGCTCACTCAGTACATCGAGCAGGCACGGCGGAGCGGGAGGAAAAAGCGCTCTCGTACCGGACGGGCGGCACCGGAAAAACATGTGACGGAGCATCAGCAAGGGCCTGCAACAAGGCAGTTACGGCGGGTAGCGTGATGGGAGTGGTGGAGAACGAGCAGCTGGCCGCCGCGATGGAACGCGCTGGCCTCAATCAGGGCGAGTTGGCGGAGGCCGTCAACTCCCAGCTGGACGCGGCCGGCCTCAAGCCCTCGGTGACCGATCGGACCGTGCGGTACTGGCTGGCCGGAAAAACCCGGTGGCCCCAGAAGGCGATACGACGCGCGCTCGTGGCAGTCTTCGGATGCCACATCGAAGACCTGGGGTTTGTGCCCCCGCCGCCGCGCGGTCGCGCTGCCGTCGTCCCGCCGGAGGACTCCGCCTTGCTCCGCCGCACCTTCCTCACCGCCGTCGGCACCGCGGCCGCCGTCGCCCCGCTCCCGCCTGCGCCGCGCCGCATCGGCATGGGCGACGTGGAGCGGCTGCACCAGCGCTTCGCCGAGATCATCGCCCAGGACCACCAGCAGGGCGGTTCCCGGGACGCGGAGAACCAGGCGCTGGCGATGGCGGGTCAGGCCCTCGCGCTCCAGTCGCAGGGCAGTGCGTCCCAGCGGGTGCGGGCCGCGCTGTACGCCACCGCCGCGGCGTTCACCAGCTCGGCGATGTGGGCCGCGATCGACGCCCGCCGCTTCAACGAGGCTCAGACCTACTTCAACCAGGCCGCCGCGCTGGCCCGGATGTCGAACGAGCAGGCCATCGAGTTCCGGATCTGGTCCCACGCCGGGTCGATGTTCCGGCACCTGAACCGCTCCTCCGACGCACTGGCCGCCAACGACGTGGCCCGGGGCATGGCGGTGACGCGGAAGGACCCGTTGTTCGCGAGCCTCGGGCACGCCCGGCATGCCGCGATCTTGGGGCTGACCGGCGACCGCCCGGCCGTCGAGCGTGCCATGGGCGCTGCGCAGGACGCCTTCGGCCGGGCCCGGGAGGAGAGCCGCCCTGTGTGGCTGACGGCGTTCTTCGACCAGGCCGAGCTCCACAGTCTCGCGGTGGCCGCGTACTTGAGCCTTCGGGACTTCGAGCAGGCCGAGGCCCATGCCCACAGCTCGCTGACGCACCTGCGCGGGCATCTGAGCCGGTCCCGGGCCATCACCACGGCGCGGCTGGCCCGCGCGCAGGCCGGCCAGGGCGAGTTCGAGACGGCGGTGACAACAGCGGCCCCACTGCTGGAGAGTGGCGCGGGGCAGCACCCGCGGGTGGGGCAGATGCTCACCCGCCTGGCGCGGGGAATGCAGGAGTCTGCCCCGCACTCGCCCGTCGCCCGAGAATGGGCGGACCGGGTTCGCGATCATCTGGGGAGGACGGCATGACGGTCCAGCTGCGCCACTACACGATCTTGGACGACGCCTGGCAGGCGATCGTGGCGGTGTACTCGGAGGTCCGAGCCCCCCTGCTGCACCTGCCGCACTACTCGGTGGCCAGGTTCGGGGAGCGGCTGACCCGGCACGGCGCGGAGCCGGGCTGGGAGGCGGTGGTCGCCTGGGACGGTGACGAGGCGGCCGCGTTCATCTACGCCAACTCCCTGGACGGTGCGGCGGACCGGTGGTGGACGCGGATGAACGACGTGCCCGGCCCGGAGACAACCAGTCTGCCCACCGTGGCGGTCAAGGAGCTGATGGTGCGCGAGCGGTGGCGCAAGACCGGGCTGTCGGATCAGCTGCACGAGTCGCTGCTGAGCGGCCGTGTCGAGGAGCAGGCCACGCTCATGGTCAACCCGGAAGCCGGGAACGGCAAGGTCATGGCGATCTACGACCGCTGGGGCTACCGTCCGGTGAGCCGGGTACAGCCGTCGCCTGACTCGCCGCCGCTGGTGGCGATGGTGCGACCGGTCCACGTCCCCGCCGCCTGACGCACGAGAC
>NZ_JBHSQJ010000248.1:0-5007 GCF_042658505.1 Streptacidiphilus monticola
GACGACTCCACGCCGAATTCACCATGGCGTAGCCGCTCCAGGGCGCTGCTTCGGAACTCGAAGGCATTCAGCAACGTTCGACGGCATTCGACGGGCCCCGACAACAGAAGAAAGTTTCACTGCGGGCGCAGGGTGAGGTGTGGTCCCACCGGGGGCGATTCCCAGCCCTGCGCCCTTCAACAAGTGAAAACGACGGACTTCTTGACGGCGTGTCAGCAGCCCTGGCTTCATGGTGCGCGGCGTCGAACGGCCGTCGAATCCGCTTCCCCAGCACCGCAGATCGTTCGTCGCCCCTGGCATGCGATGGGAGCGCTCCCACTCCGGGCGCCCCGCGCGGTCGTCCCACCCCCACAGGGAGGAAGCGTCGATGTACCGATCCACCTTGCCGTCGGCCCTGGCCCGGCTCCGGGTCGTCGTGCTGCTCGCGGCGGTCCTGGCCGCGCTCGCCGTGCCGTGGGCCGCGGCCCGCCCGGCAGCGGCCGCGGACACCCAACTCTGCGGCGCCAACGGGACGCTGGCCGTCAACGGCGGCGAGTACATCCTGCAGGCCAACGAGTGGAACTCCAGCCTGAGCCAGTGCCTGACGTACACCGGCGGCACCGCCTGGCAGGTCAGCACCGCCAACTTCAACACGTCCACCAGCGGCGCCCCGGCCACCTACCCGTCCATCTACAAGGGCTGCCACTGGGGGCTGTGCACCACCGGCAGCGGACTGCCCATCCAGATCAGCAAGTTGGGCAGCGCGACCTCCTCGTGGAGCACCACGCAGCCCGCCTCCGGCGCATACGACGTCGCCTACGACCTGTGGACCAACTCCACGCCGACCACCACGGGTCAGCCCAACGGCACCGAGATCATGATCTGGCTCAACAGCCGGGGCGGCGTCCAGCCCTTCGGCTCGCAGACCGCGACCGCCTCCGTCGCGGGCCACAACTGGAACGTGTGGACCGGACAGCAGACCTCCTGGAAGATCATCTCCTATGTGCTGCAGGGCGGCGGCACCGCCTTCACCGACCTCGACATCAAGGCGCTGCTCGCGGACGCCCAGGCGCGCGGCTCGCTGAGCTCCAGCGACTACCTCCTCGACGCCGAGGCCGGGTTCGAGATCTGGCAGGGTGGCCAGGGGCTCGCCACCAACAGCTTCTCCTTCAGCGCCAGCACCTCCGGGACCGGCACCGGGGACACCCAGCCGCCGTCCACCCCGGCCAACCTGACGGTGACCGGGACCACCGCCAACTCGGCTTCCCTGTCCTGGAGTCCGGCCACCGACAACGTCGGCGTCGCCGGTTACCGGGTCTACCGCGGCGGCACCCAGGTCGGCTCGACGACCGGCACCAGCTACACCGACACCGGCCTCAACCCGTCCACCGCCTACAGCTACACGGTCGCCGCCTACGACGCGGCCGGGAACGTCTCCACGCCCTCCGCCGCGGTCACCGCCACCACCGCGGCCGGCACCGGCGGGGGCGGCGCCGGCGCGGGCTGCACGGCCACCCTCGCGGTGAGCAACCAGTGGAACACCGGCTTCACCGACAACGTGACCGTGACCGCCGGCACGGCCGCCATCCACGGCTGGACGGTGACCTGGACCTGGCCCAACGGCCAGCAGGTGACCAGCGCCTGGAACGCCACGGTCAGCCAGTCCGGCGCCGCCGTCACCGCGAGCAACCTCAGCTACAACGGCTCCCTCGGCGCCGGAGCGAGCACCACCTTCGGCTTCCAGGGCACCTGGACCGGCGCCAACGGCACCCCCACGCTCACCTGCACGGCGAGCTGACGAGCCCGGGCGGCGGGGCCGGACCGCACACGCCCCGCCGCCCGCACCACTGCTCCCGCCGCGCCACCTGCTCCCGGCGCGCCACCTGCTCCCGGCGCGCCACCTGCTCCAGAAGCAGAACCCGCTCGAGCCGCTGAAGCCAGGAGACCCGTCGATGCGCCTCCCGCACCCCACCCGTGCCCTGCTCTCGCTCGCCGTCCTGCTCGCCTCGGGCATCGGACTGACGACCCTGCCCGCCCACGCCGAGCCGGCCCCGCGCAGCCTCCCGCCCGGGTCCCGCTTCTACGTCGACCCCGCCGGGGACGCCGCACGCCAGGCCCTCGCCGACGTCAAGGCGCACGACCTCGCCGACGCCGCCACCATGGCGCAGCTCGCCTCCTGGCCGGTGGCCCAGTGGTTCACCGGCACCGCGACCGACACCGAGACCACCGACGCCGTGCGGACCCTGGAGACCCGGGCCGCCCGTGCCCACCAGGTCCCGGTCGCCGTGGCCTACGACATCCCCGGCCGCGACTGCTCCCAGTACTCCGCGGGCGGCGCGGCCACCAGCGCCGACTACGCCGCGTGGATCGACGCGCTCGCCCAGGGCATCGGCGACCGCAGGACGGTCGTCGTGCTGGAGCCCGACGGCCTCGCCCTTTCCCCGGCCTACTGCGGCGGCACCGCCGCCCAGCAGCAGGACCGGATCGCCCAGATCGGTGCGGCCGTCGACCGGCTGGAGCGCCAGCCCGGTGCCCTGGTCTACCTCGACGGCGGCCACAGCGCCTGGCAGAGCGTCGGCACCCAGGCACAACTCCTGCTCGACGCGGGCGTCTCGCGGGCCCAGGGCTTCTTCCTCAACGTCTCCAACTACCAGACCGACAGCGCCCTGGTCCGCTACGGCACCGAGGTCTCCCAGTGCGTCTGGTACCTCCAGCACACGCCGGGTGCCACCGCCGACTCGTGCGCGAACCAGTACTGGCCCGCGGCCGACGCCGACGCCTGGTACGCCGCGCACGTCCCGGCGGACGCGGTGCTCACCCACTTCGTGATCGACAGCAGCCGCAACGGGCAGGGCCCGTGGATGCCCGCTGCCGGGGCCTACACGGGCGACCCGCAGACCTGGTGCAACCCGCCCGGGCGCGGTCTGGGCACCCGGCCCACCGCCGACACCGGGCAGCCGCTGCTCGACGCCTACCTGTGGATCAAGGTCCCGGGCGAGTCCGACGGCA
Source organism: Streptacidiphilus monticola (assembly GCF_042658505.1). Classification (NCBI taxonomy): domain Bacteria; kingdom Bacillati; phylum Actinomycetota; class Actinomycetes; order Kitasatosporales; family Streptomycetaceae; genus Streptacidiphilus; species Streptacidiphilus monticola. The sequence continues at coordinate 2,989 of NZ_JBHSQJ010000248.1, forward strand.
GCTGCACCCGGGGCACGGCCGGACCCACGGACCGCGAGTACGGCATCGTCGATCCCGCCGCCGGAGTCTGGTGGCCCGCCCAGGCGCTCGCCCTCGCGCATGCGGCGGCACCCGCGCTGCGGTTCAACTTCCCTTCTCCAAACGGTCGTTGAGGCGTTGAGGCGGCGAGGCGGTGGTGCGGTGAGGAGGTCTCAGGGCTCGTAGTCGCGCCGCTCCTCGACGACCTCCTCGCCCGGAGCCGCAGGTCCGGGCCGCCGCGAGGCGGTCCGGACCACCACCCTGCGCCGCTGGTACAGGGACAGCATGACGACCAGCCAGAGCGCGCCGGCCGCCATCAGAATCCATCCGACGACGCGGATGTCGACACCGCCGGGGTGCCAGTGCACGGCGAACGCGAGCACGGCCCCGACGGCGAGAAGCACGATGCTGCCACCGATGCCCATCGCAGAGCCCTCCAGGTCCGGAACCTCGTGGCCCGCGCCTACCCCCGGACCGCCGGCCCATGCTGCCGCCGGCCCGCGTCGCTTGCCGCGCCGTCAAGTCCATGGAAGGGTCGTGCCGTTGACTTTGCGGGAGGAAGCTGTGGCAGCCGGTGCGGACTGGGACTGGGTGGACACCGACGGCACCTGGGAGCCGCCCGCCATCGACACCACGGTGCCGCACTCGGCCCGCATGTACGACTACTGGCTGGGCGGCAAGACCAATTTCGCACCGGACCGGGCCCTCGGCGACGAGGTGGAGAAGATCATCCCCACCATCCGGATGATGGCCCGGGAGAACCGGCGCTTCCTCGGGCGCGCCGTACGGGAGTTGATGCTGCGTGAGGGCATCCGCCAGTTCCTCGACATCGGCACCGGCATCCCGACCGAGGGCAACACCCACGAGGTCGCCCAGCAGGTGGACCCGGCGGCCCGGGTCGTCTACGTCGACAACGACCCGATCGTGCTGGCCCACGCCCGGGCACTGATGGTCGGCTCGGCCCCCGGCCGCACCGCCTACGTCCACGCGGACCTGCGCGAGCCCGAGGCCATCCTGGCGCATCCCGCCCTCGCGCAGACGCTGGACCTGGGCCGTCCGGTCGGGCTGATGCTCGTGTCCATCCTGATGCTGCTGCCCGACGCCGAGGACCCCTGGGCGCTTGTCGGTACCCTGCGGGACGCGCTGCCCGCGGGCAGCTGCCTGGTGATCAGCCATGTGACCGGCGACTTCGCCCCGGCCGCGGTGGCCTCCGTCGCCCGGGCCGAGCAGGAGGGGCAACTGCCGCTCACCCCGCGTGGCCGGGCGGACGTGGCCAGGTTCTTCGGCGATTGGGAGCTGCTGGAGCCGGGTGTCGCTCCGGTGATGGCCTGGCGTCCGGAGGGCCCGGAGCCGCAGGACCCGAAGGCCGCGTACTACTGGGCCGGTGTCGCCCGCAAGCCCGGCTGACCGGGGGACCGGCCGACCCCCGAGGCCCTGTCCTGCGACGCGGTCGGGCCGCTCCAGACCCTCACGTCGGCCACCACGCTGATCGTCTCCGCCGCCCTGGAGCCGACGTGCACGATCGTCAGCAGGGCGGAACGGCAGGCCGCCGTCCTGACCACAGCCCCGGTCGCCGCGGACGGCTACGCGGGCGGCCCGGGCGCTGTCGTCGCAGGATGGTCGTCGCAGCAGAGCGCGGCGAGCGCGGCGAGGAGGTGGCCGGTGACCAGCTGGGACGAGGCGGTCGGCGAGCTGTTCGCGCTGCCGCCGGCCCAGTTCGTCAAGGCGCGCGACGCCCGCGCGGCCGAGGCCCGGCGCGCCGGGGACCGCGAGCTCGCGGAGCGGCTGCGGGCACTGCACCGGCCCACCGTGGCGGCCGCCGTGCTGGACCTGCTCGCCGGTCACCGCTCCGAAGAGGTGGACCGCCTGCTGGAGTTGGGCCAGGAGCTGCGCGAGGCGCAGGCCTCCTGGTCCGGGCCGCGGCTGCGGGAGTTGGCGGGGCAGCGGGCCAGGCTGGTCGCCGAGCGCCTCGCGGAGGCCGTGCGCGGGGACGAGCGGGCC
>NZ_JBHSQJ010000249.1:0-6544 GCF_042658505.1 Streptacidiphilus monticola
GCCGGGTCCGCCTGCTGCGCGCCCGCGCGGCCGCGCCGCCCGCCGACCCGCCCGCGGCCGAGGCGCTGCGGGAGCTGCACGCGGAACTGCGGGCCATCGCCGGCGCGCTGACGGACCAGGCGCTGCGCGGCCGCCTGCTGGACGCCTCGCGGCGGGTCGCGGACCTGACCCGGAGCCAACCGGACGGTCCGCAGGCGCAGTTGACGCCCCGGGAGCTGGACGTGCTCGCCCAGGTGGCGCTGGGCTGCACCAACGCGGAGGCGGCCGGCCGGCTGTCGCTGCTGCCGGAGACGGTGAAGGCCTACCTGCGCAGTGCGATGCGCAAGCTTGGGGCGTCGACCCGGTTCGAGGCGGTTGTCCGCGCCCGCCGGGCGGGTCTGCTGCCCTGAGAGCGGGCGTGGCGCACGGTTGCTGACGCCGTGTCAGGTCAGCGGGTCAGGCCGTGCAGCAGGAGCTCGGCCAGGTTGGCGTAGGCCTCCGCGTCGGCGAGGCCCGTGGCCGCGGCGACCTGGCGCTGCTGGATACGGACCATCACGGAGGAGATGACGTCGGCCGCGAAGGCGATGTGCACCTCGCGGAAAACCCCGGCCGCGACGCCCTCCTCGATCAGCTGCTCCACCCGGCGGGCCGCCGCCCGGGTGTTGCGTTCGTAGACCTCGGCGGCGGGTTCGAAGCCCGCCATGTCGTCGAAGAACTGCGCGGAGAGCGGGCCGAGTTCGGCCGCGACCGCGTGCAGGTAGGCGGCCAGCCGGGCCGCCGGGTCGGTCTCGGCGGCCAGTGCCGCCTCCACCCGCGCCGTGGCCTCCCGGAAGAAGTGCACCACCGCGGTGCGGACCAGCTGCTCCTTGCTGTCCGCCAGGCCGTACAGGGTCCGCTTCGAACAGCGCAGCCGCCGGGCCAGGTCGTCGAGGGTGAACCGGGCGAAACCCTGCTCGGTCAGCAGCCGCACCAGGGCCTCGAAGAGCTCGGAGCGCCGCGCGGCGCCGCGCCCGGTCAGCTTCGGGTTCTGGGCGGCGGACGTCTCGATCACCTGGACAGTATCCCCCGACCGCGGGATTCGCTACGCTAAGCGGTACTGGAGTACCGCTTTGAGTACCACTTGGAGCCCGCCATGGCCGTCGACCGTCTGCTTCCCACCCCGGAGGCGGAGGATCTGATCGCGCTGACCAGCGAGATCGCCGACAAGGAACTCGCCCCTCGGGTCGATCAGCACGAGAGCGAGGAGCGCTACCCGGAGGGACTGTTCGCGGTCCTGGGCCGGGCCGGACTGCTGGGACTGCCGTACTCCGAGGAGTACGGGGGCGGCGGTCAGCCGTACGAGGTCTACCTGCAGGTGCTGGAGGAGCTGGCCCGCCGCTGGGCGGCCGTGGCCGTGGCGACCAGCGTGCACACCCTGGCCTGCCACCCGCTGAGCGCCTTCGGCACCGAGGAGCAGAAGCAGAAGTGGCTCCCGTCGATGCTGGCCGGCGAGATGATCGGCGGCTACAGCCTCTCCGAGCCGCAGGCCGGCTCCGACGCCGCCGCCCTCACCTGCAAGGCCGAACGGACCGACACCGGCTACCGGATCACCGGTACCAAGGCGTGGATCACCCACGGCGGCAGGGCCGACTTCTACGCCCTGTTCGCCCGAACGGCCCCGGGCAATCACGGCATCTCCTGCTTCGTCGCCCCCGGCCAGGCTGACGGTCTCAGCTTCGGCAGGCCCGAGCGGAAGATGGGACTGCAGGCCGTCCCCACCACCTCCGCCATGTGGGACGGCGCGGTGATCGACGCCGAGCGGCTGGTCGGCGAGGAGGGCCAGGGCCTGCAGATCGCCTTCAGCGCTCTGGACAGCGGCCGCCTCGGCATCGCGGCCTGCGCCACCGGGCTCGCCCAGGCCGCCCTGGACTCGGCCGTCGGCTACGCCAACGAGCGGACCACCTTCGGCCGGAAGATCATCGACCACCAGGGCCTCGGCTTCCTGCTCGCGGACATGGCGGCCGCGGTCGACTCCGCCCGCGCCACCTACCTCGACGCCGCCCGCCGCCGCGACCTCGGCCGCCCGTTCAGCCGCCAGGCCAGCGTCGCCAAGCTGGTGGCCACCGACGCGGCGATGAAGGTGACCACGGACGCGGTCCAGGTGCTGGGCGGGTACGGATACACGCGGGACTTCCCGGTCGAGCGCTACATGCGCGAGGCGAAGATCATGCAGATCTTCGAGGGGACCAACCAGATCCAGCGCCTGGTGATCAGCCGCGGCCTGGCCGCCTGAGCAGCCGACGCAGAGTCAACTTCCGCACCACTGAGGAGAATTCATGGAGATCGCCGGAACCGCGGCCCTGGTCACCGGCGCCGCCTCGGGTCTGGGCGCGGCGACCGCCGCCGCGCTGGCCGCGCGGGGCGCGACCGTCTACGGCCTGGACCTGGACAAGGCCGTCGCCGCGGCGGGCCCGCAGCCGGACGGCGTCACCCTGCTGGCCGCCGACGTCACCGAGGAGGCGGGCGTCCGCGAGGCGCTGGCCCGGATCGGGGACGACGGCGCGGAGCTGCGGCTCGCCGTCAACTGCGCCGGCATCGCCCCCTCGGCGCGCGTGCTGGGGCGGTCGGGACCGCACGACCTGGACCTGTTCCACACGGTGCTCAAGGTCAACCTGCTCGGCAGCTTCAACGTACTGCGGCTGGCGGCGGAGGCGATGGCCCAGCAGGAGCCCGACGCGGACGGGCAGCGCGGCGTCATCGTCAACACCGCCTCCATCGCGGCGTTCGAGGGGCAGGTCGGGCAGATCGCCTACTCGGCGTCCAAGGCGGGCGTCGCGGGGATGACCCTGACGGCGGCGCGGGACCTGGCGCAGTTCGGCATCCGCGTGGTGACGGTGGCCCCCGGCATCGTGGACACGCCGATGATGGCCGGCTTCTCGGAGGAGGTCCGCTCGGGCCTCGCGGCGGGGGTGCCGTTCCCGAAGCGGCTGGCCCGTCCCGAGGAGTACGCCCGGCTGGTACTGATGATCGCCGAGCACGACTACCTCAACGGCGAGACCCTCCGCATGGACGGCGCCCTCCGCATGGCGCCCCGGTAGGGGCGCGAGGCTGCATGGGCGGCTCCGCCGCGTGGGCGCGATCAGCCCAACACCCGCCGAGGTTCGACCCTGATTGCAGGACGGACCTCCCTGGGTGGTGGGCTGCTCGCGCAGTTTCCTCGCGCCCGTGAGAGTGCGACTGCCCGTCGGAGGGCTACGCCTCGGGCAGTTCGTCGAGGCCCTCGGCCACGAGCTTCGCGAGGCGGTCCAGCGCCGCGTCCGCGCCGTCCGCGTCGGAGGCCAGGACGACCTCCTCCCCGCCGGCCGCCCCAAGGCCCAGCAGGGCCAGCATGGACGCCGCGTTCACCGGGGTCCCGCCCGGCTTCGCGATGGTGACCGGCACGCCCACCGAGCCCGCGGCGCGGACGAAGACGGAGGCGGGACGGGCGTGCAGGCCCTCGGGCCAGCCGATGGTGACGCGGCGCTCAGCCATGATGCGTGCCTTTCACGTGGTGCGCTGTGGTTCGGACGCCCTGTCCGGACGGCCAGGTTGTCTAGACCATTCTCGCACGGCTGCGGACGAGGGCGGACCGGGGCGGGGCAGCGGCCTTCGTCCTCACCTTGCCCCGACCCTCCTCCATACCCGCGACGGCGCGCCGCACCCGCGTAGCCTGTGCAGGGTGACCGATGCCGAGCCGCAGCGCGCAGGACAGGGCGGCGCACAGGACGCCCCGCAGCCTCCCGCCTACCCGGCCCACTGGGAGGCCGACATCCTGCTGCGCGACGGCGGCACGGCGCGGCTGCGCCCCATCGTCCCGGAGGACGCGGAGCGGCTGCTCGCCTTCTACGAGCGGGTCTCCGACCAGTCCAAGTACTTCCGCTTCTTCGCGCCCTACCCCCGCCTGTCCGAGCGCGACGTGCGGCGGTTCACCCACCACGACTACGTCGACCGCGTCGGTCTCGCCGTGCTGGTCCAGGACGAGTTCGTGGCCACCGTCCGCTACGACCGGATCGACGCCTCCGGGCGGCCGTCCGGGGAGGGCACCGAGGCCGAGGTCGCCTTCCTGGTCCAGGACGACCAGCAGGGGCGCGGCATCGCCTCCGTCGCCCTGGAGCACATCGCGGCGGTCGCCCGCGAGCGCGGCATCCGCCGCTTCATCGCCGAAGTCCTGCCCGCCAACCGGAAGATGGCCCAGGTCTTCACCGACGCCGGATACACCCAGCGGCGCAGCTTCGCCGAGGGCGTGCTCCACTTCGAGCTGGACCTGGAGCCCACCGAGCAGTCCCTGGCGGTCATGCGCGCCCGCGAGCACCGCGCCGAGGCCCGGTCGATGCAGCGGCTGCTGGCCCCGGGCTCGGTCGCCGTCGTCGGCTCCGGACGCAACCCCGCCGGGGTCGGCCGGACCCTCCTGCGCAACCTGCTCTCCGGCGGCTTCACCGGCGCCCTCTACGCCGTCAACTCGGCGATGAAGCATGGGGAGTTGGACGGCGTCCCGGTGCATCCGAGCGTCGCGGACATCCCCGGCCCGGTGGACCTGGCCGTCGTCGCGGTGCCGGCCGGCCAGGTGTCCGGCGTGGTCGCCGACTGCGGGCGCAAGGGCGTGCGGGGGCTGGTCGTGATCACCGCCGGGTACGCCGAGACCGGCATCGCCGGGCGGGAGCGGCAGCGTGAACTCGTGCGCCAGGCACGGGCCGCGGGCATGCGGGTGCTCGGACCCAACGCCTTCGGCCTGCTCAACACCGACCCGGGCGTCCGGCTCAACGCCTCGCTCGACCCGCTGCTGCCCAAGCGCGGACCCCTGGGGCTGTTCAGCCAGTCCGGGGCGATCGGCGCCGCGCTGCTGGAGGCCGCCCACCGCCGCGGCCTCGGCATCTCCGCCTGCGTCTCGGCCGGCAACCGGGCCGACGTCTCCGGCAACGACCTGATCCAGTACTTCGAGGAGGACGAGGCCACCCAGGTCGCCCTGCTCTACCTCGAATCCTTCGGCAATCCGCGGAAGTTCAGCCGCCTGGCCCGGCGGCTGGCCGCGGTCAAGCCGCTGGTCGTGGTCAAGGGCGGCCGCTTCGCCCGCAGCGTCCCCGCCGGGCACGCGCACGCGCTGACCCGCATCGACGACTCCACCGTGGACACCCTCTTCCAGCAGGCGGGCGTGGTCCGGGTGGACACCATCACCGAGCTCTACGACACCGCCGACCTGCTGGCCCACCAGCCGCTGCCCGCGGGGGAGCGCGTCGCGATCGTCGGCAACTCCGACTCCCTCGGCCTGCTCACCCACGACGCCTCGCTGGGCGCGGGGCTGCGACCGCTGGCCCCGCAGGACCTGACCACGGCGGCGACCCCGGAGGACTTCCGGCTCGCGCTGCACGCGGCGGTGGACCGCGAGGACAGCGACGCCGTCGTGGCCGTGGTGATCCCGCCGATCGGCGTGGAGGGCTACCCGCTGTTCCCCGGTTCCGGGCTGATGGCCTCCGAGGAGCGCTATGGCAGCTCCTTCGACACGGCCCCGTACGCGGCGATGCTCGTCGAGGCCTCGCAGCACGCCGCCGCGGCTGGAAAGCCGCTGCTGGTGGTGCATCTGGCGATGCCTCAGCTGGTGGACGAGATCAACGACGCCCTGGGCGACGCGGGGCGCGTCCCCGGTTACCCGCGCCCCGAGCGTGCCGTGCGCGCCCTCACCCACAGCGTCCGCTACGCCGCGTGGCGGCGGGCCAACGCGGAGACGGGCACGGTCCCCGAGTTCCCGGACATCGACACCGGATCGGAGGACGCGGCGCGGCGCCAGGTTGCCTCTGCCCTGGGTGAACTGCGTGGACGCGAGTTGACGGCCGAGGAGGCGGCGCAGCTGCTCGCCCACTACGGGATCCGCGTGCTGCGGGCGCTGCCCGCACCTGACGAGGAGTCAGCGGTGCGGGCGGCGGCGGAACTCGGCTACCCCGTCGCGCTCAAGGCCACGACGGAGCGGCTGCGCCACCGGCCGGACCTCGGCTCGGTCCGGCTCGACCTGGTCAACGAGACCGCGCTGCGGCGCTCCCACCGCGAGATGACCGCCACCCTCGGCCCGGAGCCGGGCCTGGTGGTCCAGCCGATGGCGGCGCGCGGCGTGGACACCACCGTCTCCGCGGCGGTGGACCCGGCCATCGGCGCGATCCTGTCCTTCGGCCTCTCGGGCGCCCCGTCGGAGCTGCTGGGAGACGTCGCGCACCGGCTCGTCCCGGCGACGGACGCGGAGGTGTCGTCGCTGGTCAGGGAGGTGAAGGCGGCCCCACTGCTGTTCGGCTGGCGCGGGGCGGCCCCGGTGGACACGGACGCGCTGGAGGAGGTGCTGCTGCGGGTCTCCCGACTGGTGGACGACCTGCCCGAAGTGGCCGAGCTGACGCTGGAACCGGTGGTGGTCGCCCCCGCGGGCGTCGCGGTCCTCGGCGCCTCCATCCGCCTCGCGCGCCTCCCGGCGCGCACCGACCTCGGCCCGAGGGTGCTGAGCTGACGGTCCCCGCTGGGGGCGCGAGGAACTGCGCGAGCACCACACCACTCGGGGAGGTTCGGCCGC
>NZ_JBHSQJ010000250.1:0-6600 GCF_042658505.1 Streptacidiphilus monticola
AGACGTCGGGCGCGGATGTGTGCAGGTGCTCGTCCGTGGCGATGCCGTTGTCGAGGGCCAGTCCCGCGGCGGCGGCGAGTTCGGTGTTGGGGGCGACACCGATGCCGACCAGAACGGTGTCGGCGTCGATGCGGGTGCCGTCGGCGAGTTGGACCCCGTCCACGGTGCCGGCGCTGCCGGTGAGCCGCTCGACCTGGACGCCCAGGCGAAGATCCACGCCGTGGTCGCGGTGCAGGTCCGCGAAGACCTGGGCCGCCTCCTTGCCGAGGACGCGCAGCAGCGGCAGTTCCGCGGCTTCGAGCACGGTCACGTCGGCTCCTGCGGTGCGGGCGGCGGCGGCTGCTTCCAGGCCGATCCAGCCCGCGCCGATGACCGCGACGCGGGCGCCCGGCTGGAATGCCGCCTTCAGCCGGTCGCTGTCTTCGAGGCGGCGCAGGTAGTGCACCCCGGCCAGTTCATGGCCAGGCACCGGCAGGGTGCGCGGGGACGCGCCGGTGGCCAGCAGGAGCTTGGCGTACGGCTGCTGAGAGCCGTCGGCGAGGGTGAGCCGGTGGGCGGTGGTGTCCAGGGCGGTGGCGCGGGTGCCCAGGCGCAGGTCCACGTCGTGGTCGCGGTACCACTGTTCCGGGTGGACGTAGACCTTCTCCCGGTCCTGCTTTCCCAGGAGGTAGCCCTTGGACAGCGGTGGGCGTTCGTAGGGGCGTTCGCCCTCCTCTCCGATGAGGATGAGGGGGCCGGTGAAGCCTTCCTCGCGCAGGGCCTGGGCGGTCTTGGCTCCGGCCAGGCCGGCGCCGACGATCACGTAGGTGCTTTCGGCGTTCATGGTCAGTTCCCTCCGGCTGGGGTGGGCAGCGTGGAACGGACCGCTTCCTCGCTGCGCGCGATGACCGCGGTGCCGTCGTCGGCGGTGATGATCGGCCGCTGGATCAGGACCGGGTAAGCGGCCAGGGCCTGGATCCACCGGTCTCGGGTGCCGGGGTCCTTGGACAAGGTGCTGAGGCCGAGGTCGACCGCGACCGGTTCGCCGGTGCGGGTGATGTCCCACGGCTCCAGGTTCAACCGCCCCAGCAGGTCCTGGAGTTCGGCTGCGGTGGGCGGGTCGTCCAGGTAGCGGCGCACCGTGTACGGGGCACCGTCCTCGTCCAGCAGAGACAAGGCGGAGGCGCACTTCGAACACGCCGGATTGATCCAGATCTCCATCAGCGGATTTGTTCTCCTTCTCCTTGCAGGCGTGGTGATCCGGCCGGGCGGCGGGCACGGGTTGGTTCAGCGAGCGACGCCGGACAGGCCGAGGAACTCGCTGCGGGAGCGGGCATCGTGGCGCAGCAGCCCGAGCAGGGTGGAGGTGACGGTGGTGGAGCCGACCGCTTGGACGCCGCGCAGCGTCATGCAGGTGTGCTCGGCCTCGATGACGACGCCCACGCCCTTCGGCTCCAGGTGCGTCTGCAGCCACTCGGCGATCTGCTTGGTCAGCCGCTCCTGGACCTGCGGGCGGCAGGCGAAGTGCTCGACCACGCGGGCGAGTTTGGACAGGCCCAGGATCCGCTCCCCGGGCAGGTAGCCGACGTGGGCGGTGCCGACGAAGGGCAGCAGGTGGTGCTCGCACACCGAGCGCACCGGGAGGGAGCGGGCCAGCACGAGCTCGTCGTAGCCCTCGTCGTTGGGGAACGTGGTCAGGTCGAAGGCCCGCGGGCTGAACAACTCGGCGTAGGCCCGGGCCATCCGCCCCGGCGTCCCGCGCAGGCTCTCGGAGTCGGTCGAGACGCCGAGCGACTTCAGGAACTGCGCGGCCGCCTGCTCCGCGGCCTCCAGATCCATCCCGTCGTTCTCACGCACCACGTGCAACGCCGGACCCTCGGGCGCGGGCCGGGTCGCGCCCCACTCCGGCAAGTTGGTCTGGGGCTCGGTGACGGCCATGTCAGCTGCCGCCGATGTTGAGCGCGGTCAGCAGCACCAGGACGACGGTGACCACCGCGAACAGCCCGTGCCCGACGACAACCGGCACGGGGAAGTGCCGCTCGGCCGGCGCCTCGGCACCGCCTGCCACCGAAGCCGGAGCCTGGGCCCGGTAGACGGGCAGCCACCGCAGCAGCATCACGAAGCCCAGCAGCGCCACCGGAACCAGCAGGCCGAACGCAGTCCAGGCCAGCGCCCGCCTGTCGACGGCCAGGTAGATGATCCACACCACCAGCCCGGCCGCGGCAAGCGCAAAGTGCCCGAACACCACGGGAACCGGAAGCCGACTGGTGCCGGAGCGCTGCTGCTTGACGCCGCCGCGGGAGATCCAAGTGCCGAGCATGTAGAAGCCGCCCAGCGCGGTCACCACCCAGGTGACCAGAGCCGCGATGTCCATGGATGACCTCTCAGGTGAGGGTATGAGGGTGAGGGTGCACGGGGCTGAACGAGAGCCGGCAGAGATTGAGATGCGTCAGGCGCGGCCGGTGAATCCCTGGGCCTGGGTCTGCTCGTCGGCGACGCGGACTCCGTAGCGGTAGGCGAGCTTGCCACCGAGGAACCCGGAGACGCCCAGCACTGCCAGGCTCACCGCGGACAGGGCGAGCTTGCCCGCGCCCACACTCGTGGTCAGCTCGCCGGCGCGCCGCCAGAAGAACCCGCCCACGTAGGCACCGGTGACCAGCAGATTCAACGTCATGTGCACCAGCGCGGTGCGCATCGCCGCGGTGCCGGGCGGAATCGCGAACAGGTCCAGGAAGCCGACCAGGGCCGCGGCGAGCGCTCCCAGCACACCGACAGCAATCAGCCACATCGCACCTTTGGCGAGGAACCCGGGATCGTCCACCACGTGCGAGGCGATGTCGAAGACCAGGCTGGCCACCCAGGCGCCGATCGGCACGGTGACCAGGATCGGGTGGAAAGGATGCCCGTACGGCCCGGCCAAGGCCGCGCTGACGGGGCGTTTCGCTTCCAGGTACTGCCGTCCGCCGCCCATGACGCACCACCCTCCTCTTTTCACCAGCAACTCTTGTCGTTATTCCGGCGGGTTGTCAACTGATGAGGTGGCGTGCCGCTTTCGCCCGCGCTGGTTGGGGATATCGTGGGGGCGTGAGCGACCACGACGCGCCCCCACCAGCTCCCTCGGACCCGATGGACGGCATCGAGTCCGTCAGCGCGCTCAGCGACCTGTCGCGGCGCGGGATGTTCGCCTTCATCCGCCGCTCCGACCACCCGGTCACCCGGGACGAGGCCGCTGCCAGCATGGGTATCTCCCGCAAGCTCGCCGCCTTCCACCTCGACAAGCTCGTCGACGCCGGCCTGCTGCGCGCCCGCTACGGCACCCCAGGCGCACCGCGCCGCGTCGGGCGCCAGCCCAAGGTCTACGAACCCACCGACACGCAGATCACCGTGTCCATCCCGGACCGCCGGCACGAGCTGCTCGCCGACCTGCTCCTGGAAGGCATGCTCAACGAGTCCGGCGAGCGCACCGCGGCCCAGGCCGCGACCGACGCGGCCGCCGCCCGCGGCCGCCGGCTGGGCGAGCTGGAACGCGAACGCAGCCGACCCGGACGGCTCGGTGCCGAACGCGGCCTGACGCTGTGTGAGCGCATGCTCGACGCCTACGGCTACGAGCCCGTCCGCGAGAGCCCCACCCAGATCCGGCTGCGCAACTGCCCCTTCCACCCCCTCGCCGCCAAAGCTACCGACCTGGTCTGCGGGCTCAACCACGCCTTCCTCGCCGGCTACCTCGACGGACTCGAGGCCCCCGCCGTCCAGGCGACTCTCGCACCCCAGCCCGGGGCCTGCTGCGTCGTCCTCACCAGCGACGACGACCAGCCCCCATCGCCACCGGCGGAGTAACACCGCACCCCGCGCAGATCGTTCGAACCCGCTGACCGGGGAACGCCCCCCGCGTGTCTCCACCCCGTGCGCACAGGTCGTGTGACGCTCACGTCACCCCCTGTCATGTATCGGAGGAACGGCATGCCCCATGCCCGTGTGACCCGCCGCACCCGCCTCGCAGCGGCGCGCCGCAGCACCGTCGTCGCGGCCCTGGCCCTGTCCCTGACCGCCCTTCGGCGGCGCCGCCGAGCCGAGCTACGCCAGGCCGGCCATGCGCGCAGCGGCCCCGCGCGCGTGCGCACAATGGATTGTGCACGAACGTGCCGTGATTTTAGCCCCCTTCAGGGCTGCGAAGTGCCCTACGGGGCGATCAGGTTGGCCGGGACGAGCGGGGTCACCCTGACAACAACCCATGAGCGCTGGTTCGCATGCGGCCTTCAGCAGTTCGCCCGCAGCAGACGCTCCCCGATGAAGGTGCGGATTCAGTGGCTGGCCATCCAGGGCCGGCCCCGCGTGCCTCAGGCGTGTCCCATCTGGCTCACCAGTGCGGCGATCTGACGGTGCGTCCAGCGCACCGTGGCTTTCGACCTCCCCACCCGCGTCTCGACGCTTTGCGGGCTCCCACCTCCCGCGCCTACGGCCCGTCGCCGCGGCGGTTCATGCCGAGTGCGTTGCAGGAGCCAGGGCGTCGTCCCAGCCGTGGACCGAGAACGGCTGGCCGGCCATGTAACCCTGGAGGCCGACGAGGTTGTAGGGGACGATCGCATCGTCGGGGAGCTGGTCCAGGCGGTACCACGCGATGGCGGCGCACTTGTGCGGCTCGGCGTTGACCGGCTCGCCGGTCCAGCGCTCGGTCGCGAGGAACCAGCCGACGCGGGGCTCGCCCTCGGGGTTGAGGTGGTGCGTGGTGTGCACGACGAACAGGTCCTCGCGCGCGACCTCGACCCCGATCTCCTCGCGGGCTTCGCGGATGACGGCGGTGAAGACGTCTTCGCCGTCCTCGACCTTGCCGGAGGGGAGGTTGAGCCAGCCGTCGCGGTAGCCGGTGCCGGCGCGCTCGGCCAGGAGCACGTCGCCGTCGCGCAGGAGCAGGAGCATGACGTCGACGATGGGGCGCTGGGCGGGCACAGCGGGTCCTCCGGCAGGTCGGTGATGCGAGGACCCTAGCCTTCTACAGCTGGAGGAGTCCCATGGACTCAACGGCATCTGTGGTCCAGTGGACACGCTCGCGGGTGGTCAGGCCGGTGGGGAGTTCCACGATGCGCACGCCGGTCTCCTTGACCGCGCGGTAGACCTCCTTGTCGGCGTCGTCCTGGAGGTGGAGGACCTTGGCGCGCATCTGGTCGCCGCCGGAACGCTGGTCGAAGCGGTCGCGGCAGTAGACGACCAGGTCCACGGCGCGGGGCATCCAGGCGGTGCACATCGCCTGCATCGCGGTGAGGATGTCGTAGGTGGCGGGGTCCTGGGGCGGCAGCACCATGCGGGCGTAGGCGAGGACGTTCGCGGGGGTCTTGTCGGTGATGAGGAGCTTGTTGTGGCGGGCGGCGCGGATCTGGGTGGAGAGCTGGATGCCGAAGAGGTCGAGTTCGGCGGCGAGGTCGAAGGCGCCCTTGTTGTGGACGACGATCTCTTCCAGGAGCGGGCTTTCGCGGGCGGGTTCGCCGGTGCAGGCGACGTGGATGCCGCGCTCGCGCCAGTGGGCGGTGAGGGCGTGGACGAAGGTGCTCTTGCCGGCGGCCTGGGTGCCTTCGACGGACAGGACGGCGCAGTCGCGGATCATGGCTCTCCTTGGAGGAGTTGGGTGAAGGCGGGGGTGGTGGTCCAGTCCCACTGACCGGTGATCTGCCGGGCGAGCATGGTGTTGACGTTCAGGTGCTCCCAGGTCCCCAGGTGTTCGGCGCGGGCGGCGACCAGTGCGGTGGACAGGGAGTGGCGCAGGTTGAGGACGGAGACGCGGCCGCGGGCCTGGTCGTCGCCGTCGTTGAGCCAGGCCCGGTGCAGGGCGGTCATGGAGGTGCCGCGCAGTTCGGGTTGGGTGACGTCGAGGGCCAGTTCGGTGCAGACGTCCACGAGGCGGCGGCTCTTGCCGCTCAGGAGGTGGTCGGCGTCGAAGCGGGTGTCGGTGAACGGGGTCTTCTCGGTGCGGCGGGTCTTCCACTGCTGGCGGGCGGCGGTGATCGCGGGGACCGGGGTGGTGGCGTTGGCGGCCAGGACGCCGAGGTCGGAGCAGAGTTGGTGGCCGGTGATGAGGTGGGCGTCGTCCAGGGCGTCGCGGAAGACGGTGTCGGCGTGGGCGGCGAGGTCGGCGGAGGTCTCTCCCGGCTCCAGGTAGGCGCTGGCGTACTGGAAGGTCAGGTTGCCCAGGTCGGCGCTCGGGCCGCGGTCGGGGATGTCGAGCCAGACGACGGAGACGCAGAACGCCTGGTTGCCGTTCTTGATCCGGTAGTTCTTGGTCCACTCCACGTCGATGCTGGCGACGCGGATGGTTCCGGCGGGTGCGGCGGTGCGGGTGGGCCGGGTGCTGTGGTGGATCACGGGGGTCTCCAGGAGGGGGCCGGGAGCGGCACCAGGTGGTGCCGCTCCCGGCGACGGTAGCGGTGTGACGGTGCCTCAGGTGGCCGGAGCGGCGAGGGCGTTGGGGAGGTCCTGCCACGCCTCCGCGGCGAGCGCGGTCTGGAGGGTGAAGTCCCCGTCCCAGTGGAGGTTCTTGAGCGCCCGGCCGCCGATGAGCAGGGTTGCCAGGGCGGTGCCGAGCGCGGCGGCGACGGCTTCGCGGAGGTAGGACTGCGGTGGGGCGGTGCG
>NZ_JBHSQJ010000251.1:0-6929 GCF_042658505.1 Streptacidiphilus monticola
GCGGCAACACCACCCCCGTCCACGACACCGACCACGGCCGCTACGACCGCGACCAGGTCTACGACCATGCGGTCGGGCCGTTCCAGTTCCTCCCCGCCACCTGGGCCTCCGACGGCGTGAACGGACGCGGCAACAACGCCGCCGCTGACCCCAACAACGCCTACGACGCCGCCCTCACCGCCGCCGTCGAACTGTGCAGGAACAGCAGGGACTTGACGCAGCCTCAGCAGCTGCACGACGCGATCTACACCTACAACCACAGCGACGCCTACGTGACCCTGGTCGAATCCTGGATCACCCGATTCGACCAGCAAGCCACCGCCACACAATCAGCCGGGTCGGGCGGATACACCGGGAAGGCCGCGGTCGTCATCAACGCCGCCCTCGCCGAACAAAGCGTCCCCTACTCCTGGGGCGGCGGCGGAGCCGCCGGCCCCTCCCGCGGGGTGTGCTGCTCCAAAGGCGGACAAGACGGACGCACCGTCATCGGCTTCGACTGCTCAGGACTGACCCAATACGCCTACGCCCACGCCGGCATCCTCCTCCCCCGCCTGGCCGCCGACCAGGCACGCGTCGGCCGCCGCATCCCCGCCACCGCCGGCCCAGGCGCCCTGCGCCCCGGCGACCTCATCTTCTACGCGTACGTCCCGGGCAACGACCGATCCATCTACCACGTCGCCCTCTACCTCGGCGACAACCAGCAAATCGCCGCCCCACGCCCCGGCAAGGGCGTCGAAATCGAACCCGTAGCCACCAGCGACTACGCCGGAGGAACAGCGATCCTGTGAACCACCCCGCGCTTTCTCCACGTTCGCAGGTCTGTTTGCGCCTTCTCGCGAAACCTCGCCTTGATTGCGCGGGCGAAAAATGTGAGACAGCACCACGCCGACCAGCCGAGGTACAGCGGCTACTTCCCGGCGAGGTCCAGGGCGGCACCTGCGACGGCCGGACCGATGTCCGCCGGCAGCTGGCTGACCACGAGCGCGGCACCAGAAGGGACACCACGCTGAACGCAGCCTGCTGCAGGCCGGCGCGTGCCGCCTGCTGCTCCGGGTCGGACGGATCAAGTGCCGCGATCAGACCGGAGGTGTCCCCGACAAGGATCACTCCTCACTTGCAGCGGCGTCGGACACCGTCCGGTCGCAGCCGGCAACCCCTGCACCAGCCCTTCTCCCGCAGTCCCCGGGGCGGCGCAGCCGCTCCCGGGCCGAATCGAATCGACGTCTCCCATGCACCGCACCACGCTTTGCGGGGCCACGGCCGTCCTTCTGACCCTCGCCGGCCTGTGGCTGCTGCTCCACCCCGACGCCCAGCCCGCATCCCCCACCCCCGCCGGCGCCGTCCACACGAACGCAGCAGGCGCCGGGTCCGGTTGGACCGCCACCCGCACCAGCCCTGCGCCGGGTCTGCTCGCGTCGCCGAGCCCGCCGCCCACACCCGCCTCACCGGTCGCTGCGGTGGGCAGCCGGGCCGCGGCCCACCCCTCGGTGGCGCCCTCCGGGGTGCTGGCACCCGCAGACGGCCCCGCCGCAGACGCCACCGTGCAGCAACTGCTGGAGCAGTCCAGCCCACGCAACCTCCCCGTCGCCCTGGAACAGCAACTGGCCACGCTCGCAGCACGAGTGTGGCTCGCCGACCTCACCGGCGAAGGACGCAACCGCTGGCCCACCTACTTCACCCAGACCGGCAGCTCCGGCTACACCCACACTCGCATCCAGGCCGCCATCGCCCGCGCCACCGGCCCCCGCCACGCGACCGCAACCGTGCTGTGGGCCGGAACCACCCCCGCCGGCGACACCGAAGTCGGCCTTACCGGCACCGTCCACCTCGCCGAGACCACCGACCACCAATGGGAACCCGTCCCCTGAACAGCAGAAGATCACCGGCCGGCCGTCGACAAGCCCCCACCCGGGCACGCGAGTAACCCGTGCCCGGCGCCCTACTCGACCGGCACCGCCTCCAGCAGCACCGCCAGGGACTCGGCCACATCGGCGCGGCACCCGCCAAGATCCACCATCGCAGTGGCGTTGACCGGGTATCCGCCGATCAGAGACGGGAGCTTGATGCCGTGCGCCTCGAGGGCACACCGCAGCCGCTCCGCCACCCGGCTCCCCTCCCGCAGGTTCGGAAGCATGGATCCGAAGTGGGACTCGTAGCCGGCAGCGTCACCCACGTCGTCGCCCTCCCATTGACACGCGCGCCCAGAACCAGGTCGCCCAGGCATTCCCAGCAACCCAACTGCACCATACTGCTCCATAGAGCGGCATACAACTCTAGGACGCTACCTCGTCCTGCAGGGTACTTGATGCAGCCCTAGCTTCGAGCCATGGCTGAAGGCTCGCCCGTAGACCCCACCGCACCTGAGTACGTCTACCGCCAGGTCGCCGACCACATCGCGGCCCAGATCGCCTCAGGAAAACTTCAACCGGGAGCACGCATGCCCGGGGAGCGCGACCTTGCCGAGCAGTACGGCGTGGCCGTGGGCACGGCCCGTCGGGCCATCCAAGAACTACGGGAACGGCACCTGGTGGTCACCCTGCCCGCCAAGGGAACCTTCGTCACCAACCCGCCCGCCAGCTGATTGGGTGCCGGCACCTCCCGTCCCCGACGCTTCGGCTCCGGCTGGTCCACGACAGCCGTCGAGGCCCCGGCAATTGAAACCGCGCAGAGCACGGCGCCGGCCCGAGAACATCTCGCTTGGGCAGTGGCCCTGCTTGTGGTGTGCAACTCGTCCCGGGGGATGGAGCGTTCGACGACGGGCGGGCCGGTGACGGTGCGTCGGGTGACGCTGTCGCGGACTCCCCCGCCGGCGGCGGGGCGATGACCGTGCCGAAGCGGGCCGGGAGGACCGCAGCGCCACCAGTTGTCGGCCGCTGATGAAGACCGGCCCGCTGAACGGCGCTTGGATCTCAGGCGCGTCGCAGCGGGTTACTTGCTGTAGTGGTAGCGGCAGGCCAGTACGAAGACCGTGTCCGACTTCTCGTCCAGGGCGTAGACCAGGCGGTGTTCCTGGTCGATGCGGCGCGACCAGGCGCCCTGCAACTCGTGCCGAAGCGGCTCGGGCTTGCCGATGCCCTCGTTGCCGTTGCGGACGACGTCGGCGAGGAGTTGGTTGATCCGCTTGAGCAGGCGGCGGTCGTTGGCCTGCCACCACACGTAGTCCTCCCAGCCTTCCGGCGTGAAGGAGATGTTCACGACGCCTCCGGCGCGGCGTCGGTGCCGTCCTGGGCCAGCTGGTCGAGTTCGTCCAGCGTCCGGGTGGCTGCCACGGTGCGGGTGCCCAGATGCCCCATGGCGGAGCGAAGCCGCTCGGACATGGCGGCCGAGCGCATCAGATAGTCAGTCTCGCGCAGCGATGCGTACTCAGCCAGCGGCACGACGACCAGGGGCTGGTGGCCGGCGCGATGGATCACCAGTTCCTCGGCGTCGTCCTCGACAGAGTCGAGGGCGGCGGCCAGGTTGGCTCGCAGTTCCGTAGCGCTCATCACCTTCATGCTGTACAGAATAACGTACAGGCGGTCGCCCGTGTCGAGGGCCAGACCGTCAGCCGGCGTCCGAGGCTCCAGAGCGTTTCCCACTGCGGCACTCAGCCCCGCGCCACCGGTGGGTCATCTGATCAACACTGCACATGGAAAACCGTCGCCCGTCCCAGTGGGCCAGTGACCCACGGATGGTCGCCCGCGCACGATGCTGCACCGAGCTCGTGGTCATCAGCCGCACAGACCCACTGGTTCGGAACGAACAAGGCAAAGCCGCCGCGTGACGCGTCGCACCGGCGGCCAAAGCTACGAGGCGCTGATGTGCCCGGCCAAGAGTGCTGGTACCGCAGCTGCGCCACCAGCACCCCGAGACCGCGTCCTTCCGGGCGGTGCGGCGGACATCAGTCGTGCAGGTAGGCGTCCTGGTTAGCGATGTTGCCGTTGAGAGCGCCAGAGGAGTAGGGGTCGAGGTACTGCACGGCGCCCCCCTGGGTGTAGACGCCCCACTCAACTCCGGTGTTGTTGACGAAGCCCGCGGCGTTGTTGGCCACGGTCACGTTGTAGCCCCTCCCGTTGCCGTAGTCGCGGAAGGTGTAATCGGACAGCGAGTATCCACCTGAGGTCCAGTGCTCGAAGGACCCCCACCCGTAGGCGGGCGAGTTGTAGTAGAGGCAGACGGTGTTGCTCGGGCAGGCCTCGACACCGCCGGGTCCGGCGGCGTAGGCGGAGCTGGTCATCCCGAAGAGCCACGCGGCTCCGGCCGTGCCTGCTATCACGGCGCGCGCGAGGTTACGCTTCATCAGATCCCCCCGTTCGTAAGGGCGTTGCTGCCTCCGGGGATCTTCCTATACGCCTGGCGGATCCGTACAGCGATTGCACAGCTTGGTACGGACTTTCGGCCCGCCGGCGGGTCGGGGCAGCCGGGTGTCGGCTGCCTGTCCACAGCGCCTCTGTGCGTACCGCTTCGCGAAGGGTGAGCCAGGGTCTTTCCAGGCGGAGCGGTGTCGTCAGTCGCCTCGCCGACCAGCAACGCCGATCCCTCCCCCGTCACGCTACGATCCGCCGGTGATCAAGGGAGGGAAAGTATGGGGATGAGGGTCCGGCGGGTCGCTGTCGCTGCTGCCGGGGCGATGCTGACCGCCGCGCTTCCGGTGGGCTGGTCGCAGACCGCGTCGGCGGCAACGCCGCCGGTCAACGTGTGCACCGGCGGATACGGCGACGGCATCGAGCAGAGCGTTCCGACTGCCCGGAAACCGGGCGTGAAACTGCGTCAGTGGATCCCGGTGCGCAATCACCAGACGGTGGTACTCCCGCAGGTCTATGTGTCGTTCCAGGTCCTCGGCAACGTCGAGCGGCGAGCGCCGCTGCCGGTGGTGTGGTGGCGCGTGAAGAACGGCACGTGGCATCGGGCTACGCTGCACTGGGTGTGGAACAGCCCGAATCTCCCGCGCGAGTCCCAATGGCTCAGCAGCAACCTGGAGGTCGGCGACCTGGCGCCCAAGGCGACGAAGTGGGTGGAGGTCGACATGTCCTTCCCCCGGCACTCGATCAAGGGCACCTACTACCAGTACTTCTGGGTGCACTCCCACGCCTGCGGCAGCGCCGCACTGAGCTGGTACCTAGGCGCAGTCGAGTACTGGCCGTGGAAGGGCATCCCGGGCAAGCCGGCCTGAGACCGCCTGCTTGGACGGTGCGTTGCCCCACCACTGCGCTGCCTGCGGTGATACCGGAAGCACGTCTCCCCCCGGGTAGCTCGCAGCCCAGTCTCCTGGCCGCGCGGGCTGGGCCCCGTAGGACCGTCGGTGCGGCCAGGCGTCCTCCCCAGCACGCCCGGCCGCACCCCACCCACAAGCCCGCACCCGCCCCCTCGCGCGAGCGTCCAGGGCTGGCGTCGTGCCGGCAGCTGGCCGCCCTTCAGGGCTACTCCACGCCCTGACAGAACCCCGGCCGGTCCGGTGCCGCTTCTGGCAGCAGCCAAGGCGGCACCGCAGCCGCCCACCCGTGTGCCACCCCACAACCGTGAAGCTAAAGCTGACCTTGACAGTTCTGGCACTGCCCAACCACCCCAGCCCCTGAGGACGCACTCGAGCCGCGGCGGCGGGCCCGCACGGGATGTCGCGTCACCCATCGGCAAGCAGTCGCACACCTGCCACATCAAGGATGCACCCGTCACGGGTCAGGCCGAGGGAAACGCCAGTCAGGCCGCCTCGTCCAGACGGATCGTCAGTCGACACCCCAACGCCCGGGCAATCCGCTCCAACGTTCCCAACTCCGGGACGGTACGGCCGGTTTCGGTCCGGGACACGACCGTCTGCGTGGTGCCGGCCTCCAATGCCAACTGGCGCTGCGACCACCCACGCTCGCGGCGCAGCCGCGCAACCTGCTCCCCCAAGGTCACCGGTCCGCCTCCCGCGGATAGACCTCGAAGGCACCCGAGTCGATGGCCCAGTCGCCGATCATGAAGACGTCACCGAACTTGTAGTGGACGCGATTGGCATAGCCGTGCGGGCCGGGCTCCCACTGGTGCAGGCAGGTCCCGTCGCGGGGATCGATGATCAGGTAGTGCTCGATGCCCATCCGGGGATAGTCCCGGGACTTGGCGACGTAGTCGTTGTCCGGGTTGGACACGGACACGACCTCGACGGCGAGCAGGATCTCCCGCGGGTCGACCGATTCTCCCGGGAACGCTGTCTCGGGGACCACGACCACGTCGGGGCGCCTCAGCGTGCCCAGTTCGGCGTCCTCCGCGTCGCCCACCGGCTCGGCCACCAGCGGGCCCGGGATCTGGCGGCGCAGCTGGCGCGCGACCCGGATGGCATTGAGGTCATGCCACCCGACCGCACGCGCCGTCATCAGGACCTGGCCGTCAGCGATCTCCACCCGCGACGAGAAACCCGCCGGCGCCTCGAAGCGATCAACCAGCTCACGCAAGCGGCGAAAGACATCAGCCCGGACGCCCATAGCCTCACCCGTCAACGACTACCGCCAGTAGAGGAGACGTACCATGACGAACACGCAGCAGGGCCAACCGCGCTCGGACTAGGCGACGCCGACGGCCGCGTTCCGTGCGGTGATCAACCGCTCCCCTCCGGTCGCAACGCACGGAAACCTGCCACGGGCCAGGCGCACCTGCCCTGAGGGGACGCGCCCCGCCTGCCCACTCGCAGCAGATGCGGTTGCCGTCGCCCAGGGAAAGACGGCGGCCCCACCGACACAAGCACCTGCTCCCAGATCTCTCCAGGTACCTCCCACGAGTGAAGCCGCATCCCCCGCCAGCCATCCTGCATGGCCAACTGCCGTCCTTTGTAAGGCATGTGGCACCCAGTCACTCGCGAGAGGCAATTGACAAAGGCATGCCCGAGCGACTACTGAATGTCTACGATCGACCACGATCGATCCGGATCGCACAGGGGGGACCGTATCGTGAACCTGCGGCAGAAGACCTTCGCC
>NZ_JBHSQJ010000252.1:0-7009 GCF_042658505.1 Streptacidiphilus monticola
AGGAGACATCCGTGACCAGACTCACCGCACCCAGCGCCAGCACGGTGCCCGAAACGACCCGCGCGGCACCGGACTTGCGTGTCTCCCGCCCCCCGGGGGCGGATCTCTCCGCCAGATACACGCAGGTCAATCTAGTCCCCGCGACCCCCGCAGATCCGGCGAACGCCGCAGCTGTCCCCGGGCGGTGGCCCTCTCGCACCGGGGCCGAAGGCTGCCCCGCAGGAGGATCAGCTGGGGCGGGGGAGGCCGATGGGGTTGACCGGTGGGAGGGCGCCGCTGGTCAGCAGGGCACGGCTGACCGGCGCGGCCAGTGCGATCGCCGTGGTCGCCGCCTCCGCGCGGATCACCGCGTGCGACGCGAGCCGGTCGGTGTCCGCCTCGACCCTGGTCCGGAGCTCCTGGCCCGCCGGGGTCAGCCCGCCTTCGGCGTCCAGCAGGCCCTTGCGGCGCAGCTTCGCGCTGCCGAGCTCCCACTCCTCGTCCGTCCAGCCGCGGCTGCCCTGGATCGACTCGCGGGTGACCGCCCCGGCGGCCACGTGGGTGATGCCCGCGGCCAGGCCGCCCAGGCCCTCGCGGGCCAGGGCCATGACGTGGCCGTCGCCCCGGTGTTCGCGCAGCACGGTGGCCGCCAGCCAGAGCCGCACCAGCAGGGAGTCCGGCCGGGGCACGTCGGCCCAGGCGGCCGCCAGCGCCCGGCCGTCGAAGTCGCAGGTGTCCACCAGGGCTTCCAACAGACCGGTCAGCTGGTCGAGTTCACTCGGCCGCAGCGGCTTGAGCAGTCGGCCCAGCATCTTCTCGACCGCCGCGAGCCGCGACTCCAGCACGGCCTCCGCCGTGGCGAAGGACCAGGCGTCCGGCAGGGCGCGCGCCACCTTCCCCGGGGCGAAGGCGAAGCACAGGGCGGACCCCACGCCCGCCCCGACCGGCCCGACCGCGGACAGCCGGCCGGCGAAGTACCCCATCCAGTAGCCCTTGAGCCCCACCTCCCGGGCGGCCTCGGCCGGCTCGGGGGCGAAGTAGACCACCGCGTGCAGGGGTTCCACGGCCTCCCAGAGCCGCCGTGCCAACAGGGGCTGTGCCGTCATCGCCGATCCCTCCGCCGCCGGGTCCTCCCGGTCCCACCCTAGGGCCTGTGCCGGCGTACCGGCCCCAAGGCCTGCGCGGCGGCTCCTCCCGGGCTCTAGGCTGCGAGGACGCGCGCCTCCCAGTCGATCCGGTGGTCGAACTTCCATGCCGTGCGCGCCGGGGTCGCCATCCGTGCGAACAGCGGCAGCAGGGCGTCGCGGACCAGACGGCCGACCGGGCCGGCCGCCTTGCCGCTGTTGGTCCGGTGCGCCTCCGCGATGACCCGCTCCACCCGGGCGCGGCGCGCCCGCTCGTAGGCGGCGAAGGCCTGACGGTACGGCAGGTCCCGCAGGGCGCGGGCGAGTTCGACGGCGCTCTCGGCCGCCAGTGAGGCGCCCTGGCCGGAGCTGGGCGACGTGGCGTGGGCGGAGTCCCCGACCAGGACCATGCGGCCGCGGTGCCACTGGGGGACATGGGGGAGGTCCTCCATCGGACCGGAGCTGACCAGATCGGCGGGTGCGGTGCGGCGCAGCAGCTCCAGCGCGGGCACGGCGTCCCCGGAGAACGCACCGGCCAGCCGGTGCAGCCACTCCTCGTTCGGCGTCTTCCGGACCTCGTCCCAACCGGCGTACGGGTGGGGCAGGTTGGCGAACCAGACGCCGCTGCCGTCGGCGAAGGACTGGTAGCCGAAGAAGGCACGGCGGCCGAAGGCCATGTACATCCGGTCGCCCGTGGGCGGCAGGCCGACGCCCTCGACGCGGGCGCCGAAGCCGAGCAGCCCGGAGTAGCGCGGCTCCGGCGCGGCCGGGTCGATCAGCCGGCGCACGGTCGAGCGGATGCCGTCGGCGCCGACGAGGACGTCCGCCTCCTCGCTGACGCTGCCGTCGGCGAAGACGGCACGGACGCCGGTCGCGCTCTCGCTGACGTCGACCAGCCGCTGCCCGTGGTGGACGCGGACACCGGCGCCGACGGCCAGGTCGTACAGACGCCGGTACAGGTCCGCCCGCCAGGTGAACTGCATCGGCTGGCGGATCTCGGTGACGGTCCGGCCGCGGTGGTTCTGCAGGACGATCGCGTTCATCGGCTCGCCGACCCGGTCCAGTCCGACCAGGTCCAGGGCGGCGCGGCCGTTGGGGGCGATGCTGAGCGCGCCGCCGACGCCGTCGGCGGTCCCGTCGTGGGCCTCGTGCACGGTGGCCTCGATCCCGGCCCGGCGCAGCGCGAGCGCTGCGACCGGACCGGCGATGCCGCCGCCCACGACGATCGCGGTGCGGGTGGGTGCCATCTCAGTTCTTCCTCTCCCGGGCAGGGTCGTCGACGGTCGGGAAGCCGCCCTCGCGATGGGCGCGGCGCAGGTCGTCCAGGTAGGCGCGGGAGCACATGGCGGCGAGCTGGGCGCTGCCGCCGCGCAGCACGCGGACCTCCCCGTGCCGGGCGGTGCCGGCCAGGCGCAGCCGGCGTCCCGTGGAGGTGTCGGCGCCCTGGGCGTCCTTCACCCGGCCCCGGCCGCTCCAGGCCAGGCCCCACTGGTCCACCGCGACGTCCTCGGGGAGGAGCAGCGTGACCGTGGCGCCGGTCAGTCGGAGGTCGACGGTGACCGGCTCGTCCCAGCGGATCAGGGGCGAACGCAGGTCCAGCACGACGCCGGCCCGACGGGCCCGCACGTCGAAGGCGGTGGCCTCGGTCCAGTGGCCGAGGTGCTTGACGGTGGTGTGGTCCGCGTGGATGCGCTCGGCGGACTCGAGCGGGGTCGCTGTCGTCATGGATCGATAGTTGCAGTGAAACTAGTATCTCGTCAACTAGTTCCACGGAGATCAGCACCCGTTAGGATCTGGGCATGCGCAGTTCCCCTCTCGCCCTCACCGTCCTCTCGCTGCTGCACATGCAGCCGCTGCACCCGTACGGGATCCAGCGGCTGATCAAGCAGTGGGGGAAGGACCAGGTCGTCAACGTCAACCAGCGGGCGAGTCTGTACCGGACGATCGACCGGCTGCTCGAAGCCGGCCTGATCGCGGTCCGCGAGACCGGCCGGGACCAGCAGTACCCGGAGCGCACGGTCTACGAGCTGACGGACGCGGGGCGGGCGGCGACGCGGGACTGGCTGCGGGAGATGCTGGCGGCGCCGAAGCCGGAGTATCCGGAGTTCCCGGCGGCGCTGTCGTTCACGATGATGCTGCTGCCGCAGGAGGCGGAGCGGGTGCTGGCCCGCCGCGCGGCGGCGGTCCGCGCCGAGCTGGCCCAACTTGAGGCGGCGGCAGGGCAGTTCGAGCTGCCCCGGGTGACCGTGCTGGAGGACGAGTACCGCCGCGCGGTCCTCTCGGCGGAACTCGCCTGGCTGGACGGGGTCGTGTCCGAGCTGCGCTCAGGCGCGCTCACCTGGGACTTCGACTCCCTCTCCGCCCTCGCCAAGGCGGCAGCCGGATAGCCCCCGGCAGGGCGCGAGGATCCCCAGCCTCCCCCTGCCTTCGGCCGGAGGTGCCCCCACGGCGGGAGGGGCCCCAGCGCGAGGAACCCACCACTCGCGGGGTCCGGCCCGTGTGCGGTCGAACCTCTCTGAGTGGTGGGTTCCTCGCGCGCCATGCGGCGGAGCCGCACGTGTCGACAGCCTCGCGCCCCTGCCGGGGACTTGCGCGGCTAACTCGCGTGCAGGAGTTCGTCGATGTAGTTGGGCTGGTCCACGGGAATCGCGCCTTCGGCGCGGTATCGCAGCGTTGTCTGCTCCCAGTAGGACCAGCCGGCCAGCCAGGAGGCCAGAGCGGCGACGTACCGGGAGACGGCCAGCCGCTCCGAGCCGTGGACGCCGAGGCGGTCGCAGAGGCGGGGGACGTCCGCGCGCATCCGCGCGAACGAGTCGACCATCTCCTGAGCCTCCTCCTGCACGGTGGCCTTGGCCTCCGCGAGGCCGCACCCGAGCTCGTGCTGGGTGATCACGACCAGGTTGTAGACGTCGCCCCGCGGCGCCTCCTTGTCGTAGGACCAGACGTCGTTGCTGAACGCCGGGGCATCCGCGGCGTACTGGCGCAGCAGCCGCATCGTGGGGTTGTGAAGGGCCGCCGGGGGCACCTCACCGCCGAAGCGTTCCACCGCGTCGAGCACCGTCTGCGCGCCGTCGGCGCAGCGGCGCATCTCCAGGAACGCCGCGCGGCTCGGGACGACCGCGTCGACCCGCCCGAGCGCCTCGCTCGGGTGCGCGGAGAAGTACTCCTCCCAGTGGAAGGCGGCGCGGGAGCGCCAGCGCCGGGACATGCCCAGCGAGAGCCTGCGCCACAGGTCGCCGAAGGCGGAGGCGACGGGGGAGGGCGTGTCCACGGGGCGGCCGCCGTGCGCGATGGCGGTCAACTCGTCCGTCACCCTGGCGACATGGAGGGGATCGAGGCCGACCTCGCCGTCGAACTGGTCGTCAAAGAGGAAGTAGAAGCTGAACATGTCCGTCGCCAGTCGCAGCCCGCTCCGGTCCAGGTCGGGGAAGCTGCGGGCGGCCAGCGTGGGGATGTCCCAGCGCTCGTAGACCGAGACGGCGGCCGGGTCCTTGAGCATGCCGTGCGAGCGGAGCCACTCCAGGTTGTGCTCGGCGGCCTCGTCCCGGTACGGGCTGGGCTGGGTCTGCCAGGGAACGCGCAACTGCATGAGGGACTCGCCCTCCTTTCGTCCTGCGACGTTACCTCAAGTGGTCTATAAGGGTCGCTACTTGGCACAACGGCCGCTCAACCAACAAGCGGAATTGGCTAAAACGGTCAAAATAGATGGCTTGGAGAAACTGCCCACGGCACGTACCGGACTGGATAGCCTCGGAAGTCAGGACTGCCGGACGCACATGGGGAGTTGCCGCCGTGGAGGAACGTACGCTCTTCGAGCGCGAGGAGGCCACGGCGCAGGCCGAACGGGCGCTCCGGGAACTGCGCGAGGGCTTCGAGGAGGGCCGCACACAGCTCGGCTCCACCCTGATCTTCAGCGGGGCCGCAGGCACCGGTAAGACGGCACTGATCGAGGCGGTGCGCAGGTCGGCGCTCGACCCCAAGGGCGGCTTCACCGTCGTGTCCGCCCGCGGCGGCCAGCTGCTGCGGGAGTCCCCCTACACCGTCGTCCGCGGGCTGCTGCAGGCCGAGTTGGCCCGTTACGGCAGCATGGAGCGGCAGGAGCTGTTCGGCACCTGGTACGACCTGGCCGCCCCCGCACTGGGGCTGATCCCCTCGCCGCAGGGCCGCCCGCTCGATCCGCTGGGTGTGCGCACCGCCCTCAGCTGGGTTGTCAGCCAGCTGGTCCGCACCGGGCCGCTCGTGCTCACCGTGGACGACCTGCATTGGGCCGATGCGGAGTCGATGGCGTGGTTGGCCGAGTTCTCCCAGCTGCATCTCGCCCAGCTGCCGATCCTATTGGTTCTGGCCTACCGACCGGGTGAACTGCCTGAGGGCGCACGGGAGCTGAGCGCGTCGCCGACCGCCCGCACGGTCAAGGTGGACCCGTTGGGCCAGGAGGCCACCCTGGAGCTGCTCCGCTCCGAGCTGGGCGAGGAGACCGAGGAGGGCTTCGCAAACGAGTGCTGGGTGGTCACCAGCGGCAACCCCTACGAACTGGTCTATCTGGTCAGCCGGTTGAAGGACCAGGGGCTGCCGCCGACCGAGGACACCGTCCCCCGGCTGCGCGGCATCGCGGCATCCGGTCGCGGCGACGCCATCGTCCGCACCCTGGAGCAGGCGGACGTGGACACCCGCCGCTTCGCGCAGGCCGCGGCCGTCCTCGACCACGAGGACTTTACTGTCCCGCTGGCGGCCAAGCTCGCCGCCGTCCGGGACGGCAACGTGGACGCCGTCGTGGCGTCACTGCGCGAGTCGCGGATCCTCGACCGCAAGGAGCCGCCCGGCTTCGTCCACCCGACCATCGCCACCGCGATCTACCAGCGGATGTCGCCGGCCACCAAGACGGCCATGCACGGCGCGGCGGTCCAGGTACTCAAGGACGCGGGCAAGCCGCTCTCCGTCATGTCCCGGCACCTGATCGAGACCTACCCGGAGGACGACCCGCAGGTCGTCGAGATGCTGCGGGACGCCGCCGACGAGCACCTCGCGATGGGCGCCCCCTCGGCCGCCGTGCGCTGCCTGGAGCGCGCGCTGGAGGAGCCGCCGCTCAACGAGGACTACGCGACGGTCCGCTTCGAACTCGGCCGGGCCCTGCTGCTCACCAACCCCACCGCCACCGTGGGCCACCTGCGCGCGGCCCTGGACACCCGGGACGGGCTCTCCGCAGACATGCGCGAGGAGGCCGTGCTGAGGCTCGGTCAGGCCCTCGCCCACAGCGGCCGGATGGAGGAGGCGGTCGAAGCCACCGCCGGGGCCATGCCCCAGTTCCGCTCCGACGCGGATCCCGGCCGCACCGTGCGCCTGCAGGCCGCCTACTACATGTGGTGGTCTTTCCTGCGCGACGAGGAGGAAGGCGGCAACTCCCGCCGCCTGGAGGAGATCGCCGACGGCCTGACCGGCCAGGACGCCGCCACCCGTGCCGTCCAGGTAGTGCGCGCCTGGGACATGACCCAGCGCGGCCTGGACTCGCTGCAGGCCCTCGAACTCGCCGTCCAGGGCTGGCAGGAGAACCAGGTCGGCGGACGCCTCGCCCACGGCCTGGAGTGGACCAACACCACCTGGGGCTTCGAGATCCCGGTCCTGCTCGGCCTCGTCTACGCCTACAACGACCGGCTCGACGTCGCCGGTCGCCTCTTCGAGGAAGCCCACCACGCCTTCGAGGTGGCCGGCTGGACCGGTGGCCACCTGGGCTTCGCCGACTTCATGACCGGCTTCGTGCTCTTCCGCCAGGGCCGCCTGCTGGCCGCCGAGAAGCAGTTGCGGGCCGCGCTCAAGCGCTCGGACCGCATGGGGCAGGGAACACCGCTGCAGTGGGACACCGTCGCCGTCCTAGATGATCGATTCCAAGGGTCAGTGGTCGTAGGCGG
>NZ_JBHSQJ010000253.1:0-9034 GCF_042658505.1 Streptacidiphilus monticola
CCACGGACGAGCACCTGCACACATCCGCGCCCGACGTCTACGCGGCCGGTGACGTCGCCTGCGCCCACCACCCCTTCCTGGGCCGACACATCCGCGTCGAGCACTGGGCCAACGCCCTCAACCAGCCCCAGACCGCCGCCCGTTCCATGCTCGGCAAGGACGCCGTCTTCGACCGGCTGCCGTACTTCTTCACCGACCAGTACGACCTCGGCATGGAGTACACCGGCTACACCGACCCCGGCGGCTACGACCAGGTCGTCTTCCGCGGCGACCCGGCCGCCCGGGAGTTCGTCGCCTTCTGGCTGCTGAGCGGCCGCGTGGTCGCGGGCATGAACGTGAACGTCTGGGACGTCACCGGCCCGATCAAGCAGCTGATCCTCTCCCGAGCGCCCCTCGACCCTACGCGCCTGACGGACCCTCAGACGCCCTTGGAGTCCCTGCTTCCGCACTGACAAGGCAGGTGGCGGGGAGTGGCGACCCAAGCCAGCCCTCCGCTCACAGGGGGCGACTGGCCGCAGCCCCGCGTTCCAGCCCTCCCGCCGTATCCGCCAGCGCATCAAGGGACTGAGCAGGCAACCCGGCGGCGAACCTGCCGCGCCACCCAAAGCCCCCTCCAAGTTCACCCGCTTCGGGCAGCGGAATCCGCTTAACCCATCGGTTGCTTCGGGCAGCGGAATCCGCTTAACCCATCGGTTTGCGAGCGGTTGAGATGCACCTGGGCATGGACTTCGGTGGCAACGACGTGGCCACCGCCTGCGGCAGCGGCCACCACAAGTCCTTCTCCCGCACCACCCGCCACCACCAGGTCGTGCTCCTGGTCGACGAAGGCGGCACCGTTGACTGGGAGAGTCGGATCGTCACGCTCACCGGCTGACGGCACCTCCCGTCGGCTTCCGGGTCCTCGCCCAGGCCAGCTGCGCCAGGCGCACCCACAGGTAGGTCCACTGCGTGTGTTGGACGCGCCACCTGGCGCCTGTGCGTCGATCCGGCAGGACTCGGGAACGACGAAGGGCCCGCGCACTGGAGGATGCGCGGGCCCTTCGAGCTGTGACTACTCGGCGGGGAAGTCGTAGAAGGCGATGATCACCACGGTTCCGAGGGCGGTGCGGTGGTAGATCACGCGGACGTGGTCGGTGCGGTACTCCCACAGCGGGATCTGCCCCGGCTTCACGGGGCGTTCCTCGCCGATCGCGGGGTCCGTGCTGATCTCCACCACGGCCTGATCGAGGTAGCGCAGTTCCAGCGGAGACAGGTCCAGCAGGGAGTTCTGCACCACGTCGGTCCAGGCGACGGCCCGGCGCCGAGGCGCGTGCTTAGGCAACGTCGCGGGGCGACTCGAAACGACTGAACTTCTCGGCCATCAGGTCCTCCCAGGATCGCGTCACGTCAACGCCGTGCTCCGCGAGTTCCTGGAGCGAGGCGGCGAGCATAGTCTCGCCTGCCTGCTCGGCCTCCGTGGCCTGTTCGCGCAGACCGGCGGCTTCTTCGTCGTCAAAGACCAGACGTGCCACGTGAACCCCTATCCTGCCCGCTGCCAGCCGCAGCTCGGCCACCCACTGCGGGTGCCCGCCATGCCGGGCATTTACCCGTCGCACAGCTGCGCTCCCGCGCATCCGCGCCTCACCAACGTAATGCACACGCGGAACGATGTGTGCAACTTCGACGAGTAATGGGATGGACGCGGGCCCGGCGGCGGAAGGCGTCCGGGCGCTCGAGCGGTCAGATGAACTGGGCGGTGACGAGGCCGCCGGTCAGGGTGCCGGCGCGCAGTGCCTGCTGGTAGGCGCCGAAGGGCGGGTGGGGTGCCCAGATGTGGTCGTGGTCCAGGCGGCCGAGGAGCACGGTGACGGTGTTGCCGTCGGCGTGGACCAGGTCCCGCCAGACGGGCGGGACCACCATGGCGCCGTCGGTGAGGATCGGCCCGCTCGGGCCGTCGACGGCGAGGTAGCCCTTCGATCCGAAGCGGGCCTGCCATCCCGGGCTGGCCGGGAAGGCGCGGCCCAGCCCGGTCCCGGTGTGCAGACCGAGTGCGGTCAGGTACGCGGGGAGGGGGTCGGTGCGGTTGTCGAGGAGGAGCAGCTCTTCTTCGAAGGCGAGCAGCAGGACGGGCCGGGTTCCCTGCGGGGTGGGCACGCCGACGGCGCGGGGGATGAGTTCGACCGCGCCGGGCAGGGCGTTGCTGTCGGGGGCGTCGACGACGCAGGACGGCAGGCAATCGGCGTGAGCGAAGCGGGCGGAGTGGAAGGCGCCGTGGGCGACGATGACGAGGGATGCCGCCCCGCGGTCGGGGTGTCCGGGCTGGGTGCAGAGCAGGCAGGTGAAGTCCCGCAGTCGCTCGCGCAGTTCGGCGGCGTGCCGGGGGCCGATGAGGGCTTCGACGTCTTCGGCGATGTGCAGGCCGGTGGGCGTGGACGATGTCATGGCTGGGGCTCCTCGGCTGGGGGACAAGCTATTGGATCAACAAGCTGGCGATGCCGGGGCCGGTTCCGCGGAAGCGATGCGGGGCCGGCCCTGGCGTCGTTTGGGCGGGGTCAGCGCAGGGAGCGTGGGACGACGGCGATGACCTCGTCGCGTGCGGCGGGGTCGCACACGCCGGGCCAGTTCGGCGGGTCGTCGTGGACGAGGACGATGTCGGCGGGGTTGCGGTCGGCGTACAGGTCGCAGACGCCGCAGCGGTGGCTGGGGTCGAATTCGGCGGGCCGTGCCTCGTAGGTGCCCAGGTGGTAGGAGACGACGGGCATCGTGGCGCCGGGGAGGGTGGTGACGGAGCCGAGGACCAGGTCGCCGGTGATGATCTGCCCGGCGGGCAGCAGCCGCACTGCGGCCGGGTGGTAGCCGGGGCCGGTGTTGGGACCGTCCTCCGGGTCGGGCGGCTCCGGCCAGGTGACGACGACCGGGAAGAACTGCACCGGTGCGGTGCAGGCCGGGATGCGGCCCGGCGGCAGCATCCGCGAGGCGGGGGCGCTCGCGCGGCCCTCAGCGTCGTGGCCGCCGCCGGTGGTGCTGTACGTAGGGGTGGGGGGCATGGTTGCTCCTTCGTGGGCTGGTCGGGTGTGCTTGCGGTTCACGAGCAGGCGGTGCGGGTGCTGGCCAGGACGGGCAACGGGGTGCGGCCGCGGGCCAGTTCGGGTTCCTTGGTGCGGATCAGTCGATGAGGCCGGTGTGGTGCTGGTGGGCGCGTTCGGCTAGGGCGACGTAGGCGATGCAGGCCGGCGTGGACTCGAAGACGGCGAAGAGCAGGTCGATGAGCGCGTCCTCGCGACTGGTGCCGGGCTCCCACGCGCTGCCGGCGTGGGTGCAGCGGGCGGCGAGCTCCTCGTCGGTGAGGTGGGCGGCCTGGGCGAGCAGGTGGGTGCGGACGTCGGCGAGGGCCTGGCAGTACAGGGGGTGGCCCTCGGCGAGCAGGGCGCGCAGCCGGGTGGGGTCGGTGAGGTCCACGGCGTGGGAGGCGAGTTCGAGCAGGCGGGTGGTGGCGTCGGCGGACATGGGGTCGGGTCTCCTGGAGAGCGAAAGGGATCGGGCAGGGGGTCAGGTGAGGGCGTGGCCGATGTGCTGGACCGTCAGCGTGACGGCGGTACGGGGGATCTGGTCGGCGCCGGTGTAGTGGCGGCGGACCACGGTGCCGGCGAGCAGGACGTGCGCACCCGTGGCCAGGCTGGCGTGAGCCGACACCGCCTGGTCCCCGTGCAGGTCGCAGGTCAGCCGCTCCACGCTCACGCCGTCGACCTCCAGCGGAGCGTCGGGCGCGAGCAGCAGCCGCGCCACCGGTGCACCGCCGGCGGTGCGCAGCTCGACGTCCTGGACCACGGCCCCGGTCAGCACCAGGGGCGTGGGCAGTTCCTCGTCCGCGTACCGGGCGCTGCCGTCCCGTGGGGCCGGAATGACCGGGCGCGACGCCAGGTCCTCGTTCGCCAACGCCAGCGCGGGGGCCAGCTGCTGGTGCAACTGGTCCATCTGCACCGACTGCCGCCGCAGGTGGGAGTCGCGCTGCAGGTGCCCGCGCGCGGCCAGGTGCTGCGCGGCGGCCTCAGCCTCCGAGTCGGCGTAGGCCAGGACCTGGGCAGCGCCGCGGAAGCGGCGGCTGCGCCCCCAAGGGACGGGGTCGTGGCCCTGCTGCAGCACCGCCAGCCGCACCCCGGGCCAGCCGGAGGCGTCGAGGGGCTGCAGGTCGATGTCGACGACGGCGGCCGCGCGGGGGTCGTGCAGGGCGTTGAATCCGTAGGGGCGCAGCCAGGGGACGGCTTCGGTCAGATGTTCGCGCAGTGCGGTCGCGGTCGGCTGGGCCCCCGTGCGCCGCAGGTGGGTCAGGTGCAGGGCTAGTGCGGCGAGGGCGGTGGGAAGGCCGGTGTGGTCGGTCAGCGGCGCGGAGGCGGCGATCCGGGTGGTGATGCCGCGCTGGTCTGTGACACGGATCTGCAAGATGAGCAGCTGCGGGAGAGGGGTGGATGGTTGGGCGAGCGGAGTACTGGTGGCGGGCGACGGCATGGAAGGCCTCCGATCTGGCTGATTCGATAATAGAGGAAAATTAGGCTGCGGTCACCCCCCTTTCGACACCTGGAAGCGAGTGCGCCCACTGACGGCCAGTCAGAGCCCGCCAGCGGTCCTCGAATCCGGGCCGGGCCTTGTCCCGGACTGTCGCCGGCGCGACGACGAGGAACGCCTCCGCGCGGGGATACGCGTCGCCGGGCGGCAGGTACCACAGGCGTCGGATGCCGGACAGGGCGCCGGTCAGGTCCTTGAACTTGCCTTCCTGGGAGAGTCGGTGGAGCAGTTGGGTGCAGTGGCTGTAGCTGCCGTGAGCGAGCGCGGTGACGGACCGCCAGGCGGTGCCCTTGCGCGGGGTCAGGCTGCAGCCCATGGCGCCGCGGCAGGTTGGCACGGTGCCGTGGTCGCGGGTGCAGGCCTCAGTTCTGGGGTGGTGGCACCACCAGCTGGGCCGGGTGCACTGGTTGCCGTGCAGGTGCCGGCACAGGTCGGTGCGGGCTGCGGTGTAGATCCGGCGGACGTCGAACACGGCGGCCGGGGTGCGGCGCAGCAGGGCGCGGTGGGCGGCGAGCAGCGGCTGGTTGCGGGGGTCTTGGGCCAGGCGCCCGGCGAGGCTGTCCGTCCCGTACAGGGGGGAGCGCTCGTTGAGCGCGAGGGCGGCGTGTTCCAGCATCAGCGCCCGCAGCGCGGCCTTGGGGTGGGCGCGGAACCGGGCCTCCAGCACGGGCCTGCCGGGTCCAGCCGCGTTCGATCAGCGGGTACCAGGGCTCGCACAGCACCCGCCCGGCCCGGGCGTTGCGCTGCTCCTGCAGCTTGGCGTCCTTGTCGGCCCGGCGGGTCTCGTCCGCGTTGTAGCCGATCACCCGCCGCACCCGCTGCCCGGCCAGGGCCAGTTCCGCCCAGCGGTCCAGCACCCAGCCCTTGTACTTGATCGAGCACTCATGAGGTCCTGCCAGTGAGGGCAGGGTGCCGGCGCTCTCGTGCTCGTCGCCCAGGCGCCGCGGCCCGGCCGACCAGATCCGCTGCGAGGAGCGGGAGTCGTCCAGGACCGTGATGCCGTCGGCGTCGACGGCCCCGGCGCGCGCTACCTGGACCAGCCTCACCCTCGCCGCGCGGAGGCGGGGCAGGACGTGCTGGTCGGCGAAGTCCAGGGAATCGCGCCACTCTTCGCCGACGACGCTGTGGACGACGGTCAGGTCGGACAGGTCCGGCAGCAGGCCGAAATCGGTCGGGTCGTCCAGGACCATGAGCAGCCAGGCGGTGGATTCCACCCCCAGGCCCCAGTTGAGCTGCGTCAGCATCCGGCCGCTGGGCGCCGGGGGCGCGGGGTCGAACAGCAGGGACTGCGTGAAGTCCACGACGGATCCTCCTTGGCGTGGGGCCCGGCGCGGGGGCACAGTCAGCCTGTCCGTGGCACGGCTGTGCCCCCGCTGCGGTGGGCTGGGGTTACTGGGCTGGGGGCGCGGCGAGGTGCGCGAGGATGCGGTG
The DNA here is from genome assembly GCF_042658505.1 of Streptacidiphilus monticola. NCBI lineage: Bacteria > Bacillati > Actinomycetota > Actinomycetes > Kitasatosporales > Streptomycetaceae > Streptacidiphilus > Streptacidiphilus monticola. Next base: position 5,974 of record NZ_JBHSQJ010000253.1, read on the forward strand.
CGCGAGGGGCACCGTGAGCTCACCCACGGCCACCCGGGCGGTCCCGTCCGTCTCAACCGCCAGTTCGTGGAAGACGCCGTTGCCGTCCTCGATCTCGGCGATGCTGCCGTCCGGGGTGGGGTCCTCGATCGTGTACTCGCCCTGCGTGTCCTCGCCGTCGGTGAGCAGCAGGTTCACCAGCTCCTGCGCCACGGCAGGCGCGAGGCGCTCCGCCCGCAGGTCGACGACGCACGCGTCGGTGATGCGGGCCGTGCCCGCGGAACCGTCGGGGACGTCCCAGCTGGTGATGACCAGGCCCAACTCCTGCGTGTCGGTGGGGGTGAGGGCGGGCAGGGCGGTGCGCAGGTAGGTGACGGCGGCGTCGCCGGCGGTCTGCCGGGCGGCTGCCCAGGCGGTGCGTGCGGCCTGCTCGGCGGGCGTGTGGGTGAGGGGCATGGATGGGCTTCGCTTTCCGTGCAGGGGGTGGGGGCTCCCGTTCCAGGGCCGGAGCGGGAGCCGGATGGGGGCCGGCGGCAGGGAGCCGGGGTGAGGACGTTGATGGAGCGGACCAGGCGGCCGTGTTGGGCGTGATCAGTCCTCCGCGTGGTCCTGGAGGTCGACGCGGTGCGTGGTGCCGTCCGGGCCCGTCACGTGAAAGACGGTTGCGGTGCTGCGCGGATTGCGGTGGATCGTCAACGCCTTACGGGCGGCGTCCTCGGGGGAGGCGGCGTCGAAGATGTCGATCTCCCAGACGACGGTGTTTCTGCTGGACCGGTGTGTGGTGGAGGGTCATATCGGCCTCGCTTCCTGAGTGCGGTGGGGCCCCCGCCCTGGCGCTGGGCGGGGCGGGGGGCTTGATGGGGTGTCAGTGCGTGGGCGCGGCGGTGACGTTGATGGAGCGGCGGGTCGTGGCGGTGGTGGTGCGTTCGGGGATGGCCAGTCCTGCGGCGAGGAGGTTGCGGGTCATCGCGCCTACGTCGGGGACCATGGGGACGGGGATGCCTGCGTCCTCGTGCAGGTCGACCATGGCCTCGACGTTGGGTTCGGTGACGGGGTTGCCGCCGGTCCAGGACAGCTGGTTGGGGCCGTAGATCCCGGCGGGGGCGTTGTCGAGCTTCTTGCGGGCGAGCTGCTTGATGGCCTCGCCCCGGCGGGCGATCTCGTGGCCGCGGACGTAGTCGGCGAGGGCGGCGGCGCGGTCGGCGTCGTCGTGGACCAGGACGGTCTGCGGGGCGACGCCGGGCGGGTCGGTGGGCGGCCAGCACAGTGACCGGAACGCGCAGTGGTCGCAGACCGTGGACAGGCCGGGGCCGTCGAAGTCCCGCGGCGCGTCCTCGGGGGTGGGGTAGTCGTGCAGGCGCTCCACCCACCAGCGGGCGGCCTCGGCCTCCCAGTCGTCGTAGCCGAACTCCTGGATCACCTCGTCGCCGTTGTCCCGGTTGACGAACCGCAGCCGCAGGGTGCGGACCGGGACCGGCCCCAGCTTGGCCAGGTGCCGTTGCCCGGGCACGTCCTCGAATCCGGCCGTGTGCAGCAGGCGGGCGTAGGTGTAGAGCTGGCGCAGCTCGGCGGCGGTGGCGCCGTAGCGCACCACCCGGTCCCACACCCTGGTCGACTTCGTCTTGATGTCCTCCACTGTCACCCCGTCTGCCGGGTCGGCTGGGACCTGGGGGCGCAGCCGCTTGGGCAGCAGGCGCGCGGTCGCCTCGTCCAGTTGCACGGCGTCGATGTGACCGCGGATCAGGTGGTCCGCGACGCTGGTCTCCACCAGCCATCCGAACCGGGTGCGGGCGGCGTGCAGCAGGCCTTCGTGGATGTAGGTGCCGAGCATCGCGGCCCGCTTGTCGGGGTCGTCGCTCGGCGCGGTGCCGGCGAGCCGGTAGGCGGCGCGGCGCTGGCAGGTGGTGTCCGATGCCCCCAGCTGGGTCTGTCGGGAGCGGGGGCGGTCGTCGTCGACTTCCCGTGCGGCCTGCCACAGCGAGCGGTCGGGGGCGGGAGCGGTCAGCATGGGTGATGCCTCCGAAGGTCACACATGGGCAGGGGCGCAGCCGGTGGTAGGACCCGGCTGCGCCCCTGCGGGGCGTTACGGGCGTGGTCAGTCGTTGGCCCAGCCGAAGAACAGGAAGGCGCGGCCGCCGCCGGGGGTGGTGGGGGTGATCTCCAGGCAGCCCGCCGGGCCGAACGAGTCCTCCACGCGCGGGTCGTTCCGGGCGATCAGGTCGACGGCGAGGCTCATCGCCTCGTCGTGCGGGCGCACGCTGGTGTCGATGAGGACGTACTCGTCCTTCATGGCGACGGTGCCGCTGTCCTCGCGCCACCCGTACTCGGCGGCGGCCTCCTGGCGGATGGCGTCGAACGCCGCCTGCGGGGTGGTGGCGGTGGCGGTGAGGTAGAAGGTGACGGCTCCCACGGGGGCTCTCCTTGTCAGGTCGGCGTGCGGCACGATCGGTGCGGCACGCGGAGGGGGTCATCGCCCCGCCAGGGCTGGGGCGAGGACCTTGGGCACGGGTCGCTCAGGCGGAATCGCCTGTGTCGTCGGCCTCGGCGGCGCGGGCGTGCGCGGCGCGCAGCTTGTCGGCGTCGCTGGCGGGGAAGTCCGCCAGCTCGCGGCGCGGGTTCTCCAAGTCCTGCTTGCGCTGGCGGATGGCGGCCTGGACCACGGCGGCTTCCTCACGGGTCAGCCCGGACTTGTCCGGGTTGGTCTCCCGCCACAGCGCGGCCAGTCCCTCCACGGTGTCGGTGCCGGAGACGCGGGCCAGCCAGGGCGTTGCCCGGTCGGCGACCAGGGCGGTCATCTGCCTCGGCTGGGTGTCCACCGAGCAGCCCAGCCGCTCGAACACCAGCTCCTCAAGGTCGAGGTGATCCAGCGTCAGCGGCTTGCCCGGCGGCACCGGGAACGTCAGCGAGCGGGTCTTGATGACCTGCGGCCGCTCCTCGCGGCGCAGCCGGATCCACACCGAGCAGTCGAAGCCCAGGTCACGCTGCGCCTGGACGCGCCACTCGCGCTCGACCTTGTTGCCGCGCTTGACCGGCTTGCCGTCGTCGTCGATCGCGGTGACTTCCCGGCCGCGGGCGGTGATGA
>NZ_JBHSQJ010000254.1:0-11361 GCF_042658505.1 Streptacidiphilus monticola
TGAGGGTTTTCAGGCGCGGGTTGGCTGCGGCGGTCGCGTTCTTGACGACGAGGACCTCGGAGAACGCGCCCTGGGCGGTGGCGGTGGCGACCAGGTCGACGCCGGGCAGGACGTTGCCGTAGGTGGCGGTGGGCCCGGACAGGACGGGCGCCGGCAGGGTCAGGGGGAGGGTGAGGGCCAGGGTGCGGCCGCGGTCGACCATCGTGGCCAGCGGCGCGGTGCCGCCGGGGGAGAGGGTCAGTCCGCTGGTGGTCGCGGTGGTGGTGATCGACCCGTCCGGGTTCCTTTTCAGGGTCGGGTCCAGTTTCTCCCACCCGGACCCGGTCCACTTGCGCACCGGCATCAGGGTCTGCGTGAGCGTGAAGCTGCCGTCCGGGTTCGCCGTCAGCGTGCTGTGGTCGGTGGTCGCGGCGTCCACCTGGACCGGCTTGCCCGTCGCCAGAGCCCGAGCCCGCGCCTGCCCCTGAGTCAACGGCGCGGAGGCGGGGGGTGAACCCGCGGCCGTGGCGGCGGATGCGGTCGAGGGTGCGGTGGTGGCGCTCAGACCGGCCAGGACCAGTCCGGCGGTCGCCACGGCTGCGGTATGCCGCAGACGTCGCTTTTCAAGATGTTTGGGCACGAAAGTCTCACTCTTGTCTGGGAGTTGGTCGCCGCGAGGTGCGGCGCGGGCCCACGCTACGAAGCCCTGGACCCGCATCCACCCAGGTGTGACAGGGCTCACAGAAGGCTTGATCATCATCTGTCCGGCTTTGCCGCACCCACGCAACACCTTCTTACCCGCCTCTTGAAAAGGCGGTCCCGCCTTCGTGTGAGGGTGTCCACCGCCGACCCACTGCCTCAGTGGTGCCGGCAGCACGCATGCAGGTGAACACCAGTCGCAGGATGCGGAGTTCAATGTGATGGCACGGTGGGGTAGGGCGGCGCGCCTTGGGCGCGGAAGCGGCCTGAGGCGGGCATGGACGGCCGGCGTAGCGGCGATCGCGCTGCTGATGGCCGGCTCGCCCGCGGCAGTTGCGTCCGCTGCAGCTGCGGTGCCCGCAGGGCACGCCCCGAAGTTGCCTGCGGTGCCTGCGGTTACCGGTGTGACGGCCGCGCCGTTCCACTTCACCAAGCCACGCAACCAGGCGAGTCGACGCTACCGGCCGACCGCGACAGTGTTCCCGAAGGCCGGCTCCGCGGTCCTGGCCGTGCAGGGCGCGAAGACCACCGGGCGCGCACCCGCCGCGGCCGGGATCCCCGTCACGGTGCATGCGCTCGCGCCCAAACACGGCGTCTACGGCGGACCCGCAAGCGTCCAGGTGTCTGTCCAGCCCCAGTCGGCGGCATCCCGCGCGGGAGTCGACGGCGTCCTGTTCAGCCTTGTCCCGGCGCCGTCAGGATCGGGTGCGGCGCGGGTGTCGCTGGACTACTCCGCCTTCGCGCAGGCCTACGGCGGCGGGTTCGGCAGCCGGCTCCACCTGGTTCAGCTGCCGGCGTGCGCGCTGAAGACCCCGCAGTTGGCGTCGTGCCGAACCCAGACTCCGCTCGCCGCGGCTGTCAATGACGCCGCGGCCAGGACGGTGTCCGCGACCATAGCCCTCCACCCCAGCACCGCTTCCGCGGCGGCGCCTTCGCCCGCAACCCGCACTCCCTCCACCGCCGCGGTGTCCTCTGCCCAGATTGGGACAATGCGCGGGGCCGCCCTCACACCGGCTGCATCTCCCAGCGGCACCACCATGGTGCTCGCGGCGGTATCGGGATCGTCCGGTGGCGACCAGGGCGGTGCATCCGGCTCGTACTCGGCGACAACGCTGAGCCCGTCAGGCTCATGGACGGGCGGCGGCTCCAGCGGCTCGTTCACCTACAGCTACCCGATCAGCGTTCCGCCGGCCCCCTCATCCTTGGCACCGAAGGTGAGCCTGGACTACGACTCCGGATCGGTGGACGGCAAGACCGCCACGACCCAAGCCCAGGCATCGTGGGCCGGTGACGGATGGAGCACCCCCCAGTCGTTCGTCGAGCAGTCCTTCACCTCCTGCTCCGACAACCCCGAAGGCTCGGCCGCCCCCACGTCCACCGCCGACGAATGCTACGACGGCCCGGTGCTGACCCTGTCGCTGAACGGGTCCTCGACATCGCTGGTGTACGACGCGGCGAAGGGCGTGTACAAGCCGGCCGACGACAACGGTGAGGTGGTCACGCACGTCACCAACTCGGGCAACGGCTCGGGGACCTACAACACCGACTACTGGACCGTCACCACCCGCGACGGCACCATTTACTCCTTCGGACGCAACCAGCTGCCGGGGTGGGCCTCGGGCAAGGCGACGACGAACTCGGTGGACTCGGAGCGGGTGTACGCCGCCCACTCCGGCGACCCGTGCTACAACGCCACCTTCTCCTCCTCCTACTGCACGATGGCCTACCGGTGGAACCTGGACTACGTCAAGGACGTCCACGGCAACGCCCTGGCGTACTACTACAAGCAGGACACCAACAAGTACGGCGCGTTCAACGCCACAACCCCGGTCACCTACGTCCGCGACTCCCACCTGGACCACATCGACTACGGCTTCACCGACGGCAACGCCTACGGCACAGTCCCCGACAAGGTCCTGTTCGCGACCGGCGACCGCTGCCTGGCGGCCACGTCCAGCTGCGATCCGCTGAACTCGACGACGAAGGCCAACTGGCCCGACGTCCCGTTCGACCTGGTGTGCTCCTCGACCACGTCGTGCAGCCAGCACTCGCCGTCGTTCTTCTCCACCGTGCGGCTGACCTCGATCACCACCCAGCAGTACGCTCCCGCGGCCAGCGGCTACAAGACGGTGGATTCCTGGGCGCTGACCCAGACGCTTCCGGTGACCGGAGACGGCAACGCCACCTTGTGGCTGTCCTCGATCCAGCGCACCGGCTCGGACACCCTCGGCGGCGGCTCACCGTCCTCCGTGACCTTGCCGCCGGTGACGTTCACCGGCTCCGACCTGATGAACCGCGTGGACACCACGCACGACGGCCTGCCTCCGATGTACCGGTTCCGGATCGGATCGATCACCTCGGAGACCGGGTCGGTGACCACCGTCACCTACCAACTCACCAACCCGTGCTCCGCGCCGGTGACAATCACACCGTCGGCCAACACCTCCTCCTGCTACCCGGTGTCGTGGACGCCGCAGGGCTACACCGCCCCGATCACGGACTGGTTCAACAAGTGGGCCGTCGTCCAGGTCACCCAGTCCGATCCCACCGGCGGCGCCCTGCAGACCTCCACCTCCTACACCTACTCGGGCCCCGCGTGGCACTACGACGACAACGAGGTCGTCAAGGCCAAGTACCGCCTGTACGGGCAGTGGCGCGGCTACAAGGACGTAGTCACCCTCACCGGTGACGGGGTCAACGACAAGCAGACCAAGTCCGAGACTCTCTACTACCAGGGCATGTCGAAGGACAACAACACCACCGCGGTGAACGTCACCGACTCCCAGTCCGGCAACCACGAGGACCTGAACCAGCTCGCCGGCAACCCGCTGGAGGCGACGACCTGGCAGGGCAACGGCGGCGGCGTCGACCACTCCACCATCACCTCCTACTGGGTCTCCCCGGCCACCGCCACCCGCACCCGCACCGGCCTGCCGGACCTCACCGCGAACATCGTCGCCCCGGTGGAGACCTGGTCCCGCCAGGCCACCACCGACACCGGCACCACCACCTGGCGCTACACCGAGACCGACACCACCTACGACACCACCACCACGGACGCCACCTACGGCCTGGAGACCACCAGCTACACGCACACAGTCCCGGCAAACAGCGCCTACGACCGCTGCGCCACCACCACCTACGCCAAGGCCAACACCACCGCCAACCTGGTCGGCCTGGCCGCGAGCAGCGAGATCGACGCGGTCGCCTGCGGCGGATTCACCGAGGGCAGCCCGGCGAGCGTCCCGGCCACCGCAGCGGTCAACACCCTGACCGCGCCCGCCTCGGTCACGCGCCCGGACCAGGTGGTCTCGGCCACTCGCACCTTCTACGACGACGCCACCCACGCCGCGACCTGGCCCCAGCCGGTCCTGACGTTCCCGCAGACCACCGCCCCGACCAAGGGCGAGGTCTCCATCGTGCAGAAGGCGACCGGCTACAGCGGCGGAGCCTTCACCTGGCAGACCAGCGCCGCCACCGTCTACGACAGCGTCGGCCGGCCCAGCGACGCCTACGCGCCCAGCCCGGGAGACAACACCGCCTCACCGGCCGGTGCCAAGACCCACACCGTCTACGCCGTCGACACTGCCGGCAACGTCACCGGAACCACAGTCACCAACCCGCTCAACCAGTCGGTGACCACGACCGTCGACCCCGCCCGCGGCACCACGCTGACCACGTCCGACGCCAACAATGTGGTCACCACCTCGCAGTACGACGGCCTGGGCCGCGTCACCAGCGTGTGGCTGGCCAGCCGCTACACCACCACCAGCCCCCCGGCGGCGAACTACACCTACACCTACACGGTCGCCAACAACGGCATCACCGCTGTCACCACCAACAAGCTCAACGACGAGTCGGCCTGGCAGACCTCCACCACTCTCTACGACGCACTGCTGCGGGTGCGGCAGACCCAGACGCCGACCCCGCAGGGCGGCCGCATGGTCACCGACACCTTCTACGACTCGCGCGGCTGGAAGTCGGACACCTACAACGGCTGGTGGGACCCCGCCACCACCCCCAACACCACCCTGGCCTCCGCCTACAACCTCCACGACAAGGTCCCCAACCAGGACTACTACACCTACGACGGCCTGGGCCGCGTCGTCATCGACCAGTCGGAGAACGACGGCGCCGAGATCTCCCGCACCACCACCGTCTACAACGGCGACCGCACCACCGTCATCCCGCCCACCGGCGGCACCACCAAGGCCACCGTCACCGACCCCCTCGGCCGCACCACCGAACTGGACGACTACACCACCGCCCCCACCCTGCACACCCCCACCGACACCTTCACCGGCATCTTCACCGTCACCGGCGGCACCACCCAAGCCACCACCTACGGCTACGACAACCACGGCAACCAGAACACCGTCACCGCCGGCGGATCCACCTGGACCTCCACCTACAACCTCATCGGCCAGGTCACCGGCAAAAACGACCCCGACGCCGGCTCCTCCTCGATGCTGTACAACCAGGCCGGGAAGCTGATCCAGACCACCGACTCACGTGGCAAGACGCTCAGCTACACCTACGACGCCCTCGGCCGCAAGACCGCCGAGTACGACGCCGCCGCCACCGGCCAGGCGGGTAGCAACGAAGTCGCCGACTGGTGGTACGACAACTCCAACAACAAGATCACGAACATGACCTACCCGGTCGGGCAGCTGACGACCGAGGACATGTACGTGGGCGGCACCAGCGGATCGGTGTTCACCACCCAGCAGAAGAACTTCAACATCTACGGCGCCTCTCTCGGCGAGACGATCACGATCCCGTCGACGAGCACGACCGGGACGCTCGCGGGCACGTACAGCTTCTCCCACACCTTCACCTCCACCACCGGCCTGCCGTTCCGCGACACCTACCCCAACGCCGGAGGCCTGCCCTCGGAAACCGTCGGCCACGGCTACACCACCGCACTTGACCTCCTGAACAACCTGAGCGGCTACTCGCAGCTGACCGACTACGACGCCTGGGGCCGCGTCCAGCAGGAGACCATCGGCACCGGCACCAACCTGGCTTACCTCACCAACAGCTACGACGCCCACACCGGCTGGCTCACCGACCAGAACACCACTCGCTACACCAGCCCCGCCGCCGTCGATGACCAGACCTACACCTACGACCAGGCCGGGAACATCACCCGCCAGGTCACTACTCGCCTCGGCGCCACCGGCACCGAAACCCAGTGCTACCAGTACGACACCCTCGACCGACTCCACCAGGCCTGGACCGCCACCGACTCCTGCGCCTCCACCCCCACCGCTGCCAGCCACACCCAGGTCGGCGACCAACTCACCGGCGGCACCGCCTACTGGACCGACTGGACCTTCGACGCCCTCGGCAACCGCCAGACCCAGACCGACCACTCCACCACCGGCGGCACCGACACCACCACCAGCTACCACTACGACGAGAACGCCAAGAGCCAGCCCCACACCCTCACCTCCACCAGCGGCGCAACCGGCGGAAGCACCACCTACGCCTACGACACCGCCGGCGAGATGACCACTCGCACCACCCCCACCAGCGGCACCCAGACCCTCACCTGGAACGACGCCGGCCAGCTCACCGACATAACCGGCGGCACCGCAGGCGACAGCCACTTCCTCTACGACGCCGACGGCACCCTGCTCCTCCAGCAGGACCCCGGCACCACCACCCTCTACCTCCCCGGCGAACAACTCGCCCTCAACACCAGCAGCGGCACCATCACCGGCACCCGCTACTTCACCCTCCCCGGCGGCGGCACTGCACTGCGCACCGCCACCATCACCAGCGGCGGCACCACCACAACCCCCGTCACCACGTTCGAGGTCGGCGACCTGCACGGCACCAACGCCCTCATGCTCGACGCCACCGCCCAAACCCCCACCTGGCGCCAGTTCACTCCCTACGGCGCCACCCGCGGCCAAACCGTCACCTGGGACGACACCCGCGGCTTCCTCAGCGCCCCCACTGACACCAGCACCGGCCTCACCATCCTCGGCGCCCGCCAGTACGACCCCACCACCGGCCGCTTCATCAGCCTGGACCCCCTCTTCGAAGCCACCGACAGTCAAGCCCTCGGGGGATACACCTACGCCGACGACAACCCCGTCGTCCACAGCGACCCAACCGGACTGTTCTGCGACGGCTGCAGCGTCGACGACAACGGCACCGCAGCGGGCCATGCTGCGGCTGAATCAGGCGACAAGGTCGGCTGCGCAGCCGACGCAAGCGGGCAGTGCCGCAGTGAGCAGAAGGTGCGAACCGAGTGGAGGCACCATCTGCAGAGGACTCTGAGGCATCAAGGGAGGGTGCTACCGCTCCACGTGGCGCCGTACATCCCGTCCTACGGTCAAATGACACTGGCCATGACGTGGAATAGCAAGCTTAGCTATGGGCAGAATGTCGAAGCCTATTGGATGTCACAGTGCTCCGCCGGAGAGAATGCGACTTACGACGCATCGGCTTGCCAGGGAATTACAAAATACTACGGCTGGGGAGACTTTAAGGGATCCAAGATTGACGAGGCTGTCCAAATAGCGGGAATGCTACTTGGGGCTGTCGGAGGTGGCGAAGGTGGCCTTGAGGCCGATGAAGCTGAAGCGTGGCGGATCTACGGCCTCGGCGCTGATCCTGCCATCGGAGGAAAGATCCGGTGGTCGGAAGTCGATACGGCGTCTAGAATTGAAAGTGAGCTTGGCGTAAAGCTGACGCGCGCTCCTCGGGATAGCTCGGCCGACTGGGTTGATGAAAATGGTAAGACCTACGATGCGGTCGGCAATTTTCCCGGAAGGCATTTCGATGCCCAGTGGGACGCGGGCGCCTTCCAGCGCCAGATAGTGCGGCATCTGGAGAAGGCTCAGGTTGTCCCGGTGGATGTATCGAGGTTCTCGCCCGAGCAGATAGACAAAGTAGTACAGTATGTAGAGGAACTGAATAATCCAGGTGTGGTCATAATTGGCGCGTAGGGATTCGTAGTCCGGCAGTCGGCCTTTGCGAAATGGCAAAGGTCGACTGCCGGTTCTGAATCTTCTTGAAGCCAAGGCAATATTTCGCGAAGGGATGCCAGTATGGGAAGCTCCTATGTTGAATACGGTGGAGAAGGATTCTGGGCGAGCGACAGCTTGCTAGAGATATGGCTGGCCCTGGCGATTGAGGATGATGGATTCGGAGGCGGAGAGTCCTGGCTGGAAGAGGTGCGCGATGACTGGCGCTTGCAAGCTGCGGCCGGGTTCCAGGGGTGCATATCTCCTAATCTGGATAGGCATCTCAATGGAGAGTTGCGTCGCGAAGAAATGCTTCTGTCTTTGATTGCGTCCACGGGGCATAGAATCGAAGAGTCTGGAGATTCTATTCCGCCGAATAAGCTAAATTCTCTCAGCTTGGGAGGGGGGAGTGGCTTTCGGGAGGCGGTTCCAGTGTCAGGTATCTTGCAGATCGGAGAAGGAATTCGAGGCATCATTGGGCGCTTCCGAGCTTCAGTCGAGTGAGGTTTCTCGGCCGACTGGCTGACCTTCGGGGCTTGATCACGGTGCCACGGTGACTGCTCAGGCCGTTCGTGACGTGGGGTGGGTGGCTTTCGTTGGTCCGTCCGTGGGAGCCGCCAGCCGCCGGAAGCCGTCGTACGACGATCTGGTGCGCGTGATCGCCGAGCAGCAGGCGACGATCAAGAGGCTGGAAGCGCGGATCGCGGAACAGGACGCCCAGATCGCCGAGTTGAAGCGGCATCTGGCGAAGGACTTATCGAACTCGTCCCAGCCGCCGTCGTCGTACAGTCCGTTCCGCAAGCCCGCGCCCCGCTCGCGGCGCCAGGCCACGGGCCAGCGGCCCGGTGCCCAGCCCGGTCACCCGGGCAGCAGCCTGGAGCGGGTGGCGGACCCGGACGAGATCGTCTGGCACCGGCCCGACGCCCGTGTACTACGAGATCCGCTGCTACCAGGCCCGGCCCGGACGCCGCGAGGAGTGGGTGCGCTACATGGAGGACGTGGTCATCCCGTTCCAGGCCTCATAGGGCATGGACATCACCGCCTCCTTCGTCGACGCCCAGGACGAGGACGGCTACGTGTGGATCCGCCGGTTCCAGGACGAGGCCCACAGCCAGGCCCTGTATGCGGCCGTCTACCAACACGACCGCTGGAAGAACGAGATCGGGCCGGCCGTCCACAACCTGCTGACCCCCGAGAAGACCCTCGTCACCGGCGTGCTCCCCACCCCCGCCTCGCCCCTGTGCTGCTCCCCTCTGCGGGCCGGGTTGGTCAGTGGGTGAGGGTGAGGACGACCTTGCCGCGGGTGCGGCCGGCCTGGACGCGGGCGTGGGCGGCGCCGGCCTGCTCGAGGGGGAAGGTTTCCTCGACCTCGACGGTGATCTCGCCGGCGTCGATCAGGTCGGCGATGGTGGCCAGGGCCGCGCCGTCGGGCTCGACCAGGTAGGGGGTGACCCGCACGCCGGCGGTGTCGGCGGCCTGGGCGAGTTCGGGGGAGACGCCGGCGGGGACGGCGACGAGCAGGCCGCCGGGGCGCAGGACCTTCAGCGAGCGGGTGCTGGTGTGGTCGTGGGCGTCGCCGACCAGGTCGATGACGACGTCGACGTCGGTGACGGCGTCCTCGAAGCGGGTGGTGGTGTAGTCGATGGTCTCGTCGGCGCCGAGTTCCTTGAGCCAGGGGTGGCGTGCCGCGCTGGCGGTGGCGATGACGTGGGCGCCCAGGTGGCGGGCGAACTGGACGGCGAAGTGGCCCACCCCGCCGGCGGCGGCGGTGATCAGGACGCGCTGGCCGGGCTGGATGTGGGCGGTGTCGACGACGGTCTGCCAGGCGGTCAGCGCGGCCAGCGGCACGGCGGCCGCGTGGACGTGGTCCACGGTGGCGGGCTTGCGGGCCCATTGGCGGGCGGGGGCGGTCACGTACTGGGCGTAGCCGCCGGCGGCGCGAGGGAACCAGGGCATGCCGTAGACCTCGTCGCCGGGCGCGAGGGTGGTGACGCCGAAGCCGACCTCCTCGACGACGCCGGACACGTCCCAGCCCAGGATCAGCGGGAAGCTCTGCAGTCCGGCCATGCCCTGGCCCTCGCGGGTCTTGAAGTCCACCGGGTTGACGCCGGCGGCGTGGACCCGCACCAGCACCTCGGTCGGCAGCGGCTCGGGGCGCGCGACCTCCTGCAGGGTCAGCACCTGCGGGCCGCCGAACTGGGTGATGGTGACCGCCTGCATGGTGTGCTCGCTCATGTTCGTCCTCAACTCGTGTCTGTCGCACTGGGTGGTGGGCCGGGACCGTGGTCCCGGCCTAGGCAAGACTGGCGTGAGCGGGCGGGGGCGGGTGAGTGGCCGGGGGGCCACCTGTCGTACTATTCGGGCCATGCCGCATCGTGTTGCTGTTCTGGCCCTGGACGGGGTCCTGCCGCTGGACCTGGGTATCCCGGCCCGGGTGTTCAACGAGGCCCGTGAACCGGACGGGACCCCCTGTATTCGGTGAGTACCTGCTCGCTGGGCGGCCGGCCGGTGCGCACCCACGAGGACTACCGGATCGTCGTCGACCGCGACGAGTCGGCGCTGGAGAGCGCGGACACGGTCATTCTCGCCACCCAGGAACCCACCGGGCACCTGCTGGCGACCGGCACCCTGCCCGGGGACCTGGCCGCGGCGCTGGACCGGATCCGGCCCCAGGCCCGCATCGTCAGCCTGTGCACCTCGGCGTTCCTGCTCGCGGCGGCGGGTCTTTTGGACGGCCGGCGGGCCACCACGCACTGGGCGCTGTGCGACGCGCTGGCGCGGCTGTTTCCCGACGTCGAGGTCGATCCGGACGTCCTGTTCGTCGACAACGGCCGGATCCTGACGTCCGCGGGGGGTGCGGCCGGGATCGACCTGTGCCTGCATCTGGTCCGGCTGGACCACGGGGCGGCGGTGGCCTCGGCCGCCGCGCGCCGCTGCGTGGTGGCGCCGTGGCGCGAGGGCGGGCAGGCGCAGTTCATCGAGCACCCGGTTCCCGAGGACCGCGACCGGTCCACGTCGGCGACCCGGCAGTGGGCGCTGGACCGGCTCGGCGAGCCGATCACGCTGGAGGACATGGCCCGGCACGCGCACATGAGCGTGCGGACCTTCACCCGGCGGTTCCGGGGGGAGGTGGGCAGCAGTCCGCTGAAGTGGCTGGCGCAGCGGCGGCTGGCGCACGCGCGTCTGCTGCTGGAGTCCACCGACCTGACCGTCGCGCGGATCGCCACCGCCTGCGGTTTCGGCGACCCCGTCGCCCTGCGCAAGCACTTCCACGCGCAGCTGGGCCTGTCACCGGTGGCCTACCGCCGTGCCCACCACGCCCCGGAGCCGATGACCGCTGCGTGATCCACCCGTGGGGCCGAGGGCCCGGACGGCGGGGGCAGGCAGGCACACAGGTGCCCGCTGCGTGATCACCCGTGGGGCCGAGGGCCCGGATGCCCCTGCCACGGGTGGGCCGGTCGGGGACGACGAGGGTTGAGCCATACCAGGAAGGGTCCCACGGCCCCCGACCAGCGCTGACGGTCGGGGGCCGCGTCGTATTCAGCTTCCCGTAGTTAGCCGTGGTTGACCGGGAGATACCGCCATGTAGGACACGACAGGGGCACGGGAGCCATCTCGGTGCCCCTTGTGCCCGGACCACTGCTTTCGGATCATTGGCGCGTGAATGACCGGCCAGAGGGCAGCCTGACGACGAGCTACACCA